>JALOKO010000169.1 GCA_025456495.1 Bryobacterales bacterium
CGTGATTGCCGCGGTCAACGTCGTCTTGCCGTGGTCAATATGCCCGATCGTCCCAATGTTGACGTGCGGTTTACTGCGGTCAAATTTTTCTTTTGCCATTAGGCCTTCCTTTGATTCCAGACATTCGCGCGCGCGGTTTCCGGTAGCCCGCGGACGCTGCCTTCACAGCAAAAAGCAGGCCGGAAAGCCTGCCTTTCGCTTGCGCTTCTCAATGCGCCGGAACGCGTTCGTCACACTTCGGATAGGCGTGCGGCCGGGACTCTCGCGGCAGTTCGCCTGGCGGCGACTCCAGGGTAGGAAGCACCGCAACAATCTGGAGCTGATGACCGGGATTGAACCGGTGACCTCGTCCTTACCAAGGACGCGCTCTACCATCTGAGCTACATCAGCAAACTTGTAGTGCCGTCTGCCGGGCGAGGGCACTGGAACCACCCCGCCGCGCAGGCAACCGACAAAAAACTTTGGTGGACAGGGAAGGATTCGAACCTTCGTAGCGCGCAAGGCGCGACAGATTTACAGTCTGTTGGTTTTAACCACTCACCCACCTGTCCGCATCCAACACAGCCTGGGGGTGAGTGATTACCCTGTCGCTGTCCAGAAAACTCCATCGCCACCCATGGGCCGTCGCCGCAGTCCTCCAAGGAAGACCATTATCGGCTGCTCTGGCTGACTCTCCGGCCCTTCCTTGGTCGCCGCAAGGGAACCAAACAGGCTGGAGCCGGCGAAGGGATTCGAACCCCCGACCCTCTGATTACAAATCAGATGCTCTACCAGCTGAGCTACGCCGGCGCTCGAAACCTCTTAGTGTAGCAAAAAACTGGAGCGGGAGACGAGGATCGAACTCGCAACATTCAGCTTGGAAGGCTGACACTCTACCAATTGAGTTACTCCCGCGCATGGACTCACGCCGCGCTCGACGCACTTCCACCATTCTGTATTGTACGAAGCGGATGGATGCGGGTCAATGGCAGTCGGCCAAGCGACCGCCAAGCGAGCGGCAAGTGCCAGCCTGCCGCGGGTTGCCCGCCCCCGTCGCTATCCACTTTAAGGTTGGGGGTTGGCGGTGGGCGGCGCCGGCGCAGGATCCGTGCTGGGCGGTTCGTCCACCTCGCCTCCGAATGTAATGCCCACCGTCGAACCGAAGAGGCGGTAGTCGTCGTAGCGCACCACCATCTTGATGGGTTGCGGCCCAGTCTGGAAGGGCAGCACGGTCTCAGCAATCGTAAACACGGGGAACCAGAAACGCCCATCGATCTGCTGGCGGAAAGTCTCGAATTTCGGGAATTGGTTGTCGCCGCCCTTTTTCTGTAGGCCCACGCCGCGCCCATAGCTCTTCACAATCTGCAGGTCACGATCGTCCACCCACACGACCCCGGCAAAATAGCGCTGGCCGCTCTCCATGGTCTTCGGCTTCACGGCGAACATGTGGCAGGCAATCTCATCCACTTCCTGCTTGCCCAGGTAGCGGATGTCGTACTCGTCCAGGTGCTCCGTGGTGAGCACGAAGGGCTGTACGTCGCGCAGGTCCTTCTCGTCCTCGGGGGTGAGCAGGATGTTCTTCAAGGTGTTGACGGGCGCCCAGGTCACGCGCTCCACGCGTTCGTTGGATGGGCCAAAGATGATGTCGCTCTTGTATTCCCACTTGCCGGTTTCGCGTCCACCGGCTGAGAGTTCCGCCAGCTTCACGCTCTGCTTGTAGGTGTACTGTTCACGCGCCTTCGAAAAGGCGGACTCGCGAGCGGCGAAGGCCTTGATGATGCGCTGGATCTCGGCTTCGCTCAAGTCGCCGTTGGCGCGCGCGGGCAATTGCGGAAGCAGCAGCGAGATTGCAAAAACCAGGAGCAGGGCGATGCGGAACATACGATACCTCAACCCAGATGGACGCAGGAAGCGGCAGTTCGGTTTACCAGAAGACCGCCGCTTTTGTAGGAATTGTATCGCGATGGCTGGAGCGACGCCCGGGTGGGCATCGACGCCGATCACAGGCGACCTTGTCGAAGGCGACCTTGTCGTAGGCGACCTTGGCGGAGGCGGAGGCGGGCGGGGCAGGCGGGGCTGATGGATCCGCTACACTAGAAAGCGGAGGAATGGCTGAGCGGTTTAAAGCGGCGGTCTTGAAAACCGTTGACGGGGTGACTCGTCCGGGGGTTCGAATCCCTCTTCCTCCGCCATCCGGCTTTTTGCGGGTTGGGTATCGGCTGCGCTCAGCGCCGGTCCCGCCGCTCCATTTCGATTGCGCCATTTCGATCGCGCCATTTCGATTGCGCCATCTCCGCTACCTCAGTTCCATCTGATCCGCCTCTGGCCCTCCCGTCCTGACGTCTTCCCTTATCTTGTCCTGGCCGCCGCACCCCCAGTAGCCTGTCAAAAAAAAAACCCATGCGGTATATTTCCACCGCCGACTCCTCACCCTCATGGATACGGCTTGATGTCAGGCCGACTTGAACGGAACGAGAGGACAGACATGAATCTCAATCAGAGGCTGAAACAGCATGGGAATGTGCTGCTGGCATGCGGGCTGGCGGCAGGAGTGGTTGGCGCTATGGGTGCGGCGGCCCAAAGCGTGGTGGATGTGACGGGGGGACGCCTTGCCGTCACCGCTCCATCGGGCGACCGCAGCGTGAAGGTGGAGGTCCAGGGAAGGACGGCGCGGCTGTTCGGCTTCCCCGGCATCCCTGATGGCGCGGCGTACGGCAGCCTTTCCGGGGTGAGCGTGCAGACAGGGAGCGGGAACGATCAGGTGGAGGTGGCCGTGGAATCCGCCGAGAGCTTCGACCTGCGCGTGGACACGGGAATTGGCCAGGCAACCAGCAAGGTGAAGTGGAAGGTGTTGGCCGGAGCGGGATCGCCCGCCATCAACATTGAGATTGGCGGCGCCGGCGCGCAGGAGCGCCTGGCGGTGATCGAAGTGGATTCAGAAAGCAGTTTCGCGGCCGTAAACATTGAAACGTCTCCAATGACCGAGGTAGCGGCAAAGGTGATCTCCAGCAACGTCTCCGACTTCCTGCGCGTGGGCTTCGGCGCCACCGCCCCGAAGACCTCGCTGGAAGTGGTTTCGGCAGCCGCATCGCTGGAAACCGAGGTGCGCGGCGGACCCACGGGCGCCGCCGATGAACTGGTGTACAAGATCGTGCAAACCCGCCCGGCCATCGTCAGCACGCTCTGGTCCATCGACACGGGAGCAGGCAACGACAAGCTGGAAGCCTTGATTGACGCACCCGGCAGCACGGTCACCAATCGTGGTTCGATTCTTGCGCGGGGCGGCGACGACCAGGTGAAGCTGGAATCCAACGCGTTTGGAACCGCCACTGGAGTCACTATCAACGGCGGCGCCGGGAACGATCAACTGGAGCAGTTGGTGAAGGGCCGGTTCCTGCCTTCGCAGACCCTGCAAACCACGATGCTGGGCGGCGATGGCGCAGACTCCCTGGTGCTCACCACCGATACGGGAATCTTCGGCACTGGCCTGCCCAATGACCTGTTCCCCATCATCAACTGTGGCGCGGGAGTGGATACCTTCAACGCCTTCGGCCAGATTCGCGGTTGCGAAAGCCGCCAGTAACGGCGCGGGTTCCAGTGTGGATTCGGGTCCTTGCGGCCCCATGAACTTCCCCGGGTGGGAAAGACGAGGAGCGGGCGGTTGTCCAGCGTTTCGCCGGTGTCGGCGGCGTGGGATGGCTGTCCGCTCTTTCGTTTTTCGCCAGTTCCGCTACGCAGGAAACGGTGCGGCTACGCAGGGAACGGGGCGGCTACGCAGGAAACGGCGCCGCTACGCAGGAAACGACGGCGGTCCTTCGATGCCCTCAGCCTGTGGGTGGAACAGCAGCGGGAAGAACTGTCCCTGCATGGGCGCCCCGGCGGGAATTGCGGGAACCCCCTCAAGCAAGGGCTCATCGGAGGCGGAACGCACGCCGTCGCGGAACACGTTCACCACAGCGGCACGGCGTGGGCGTGGCGAGCGGTTCTCATACGACCCATGCACCAGCAGGGGATGATGAAAGGCGCACTCCCCAGCGCGCAGTTCGATGGGAATGGGCTGGAATTCGTCGCGCTGTTGCGGCGAAAGCACGCCACGAATCTCATCCATATTGCCGGTGAGTCCGGTAATGGGAAGCAGGTTCCAGCGATGGCTGCCAGGGATGTATTGCAGGCAGCCGTTTTCCGTGGTGCTGTCGTCCAGACCAATCCAGCAGGTGAGATGGGCCATGGGTTGGGTGCGCGTCCAATAGGAGAAGTCCTGGTGCCAGGCGACCACGCCGCCATGATTGGCGGGCTTTGAGAAAAGCTGATCGTGCCAGAAGCGGACAGGGCCGCCCAGCAGTTGTGCGGCAGGCATCAGGAAGGCGGGGTTCCACAGCAGATCGTGGAAAGCTTCCTCGGCGCGCCAGGCGCCCAGTGCGTGGAAGAGTACGGTGTCCGGGTGGTGCGATTCGTTGGAATGGAATTCGTAGAAGAGGCTATGGGCGGGGTGCGCGGGATCTGCGAGCCGATACAGGGCTTCGCGCAGCGCGGCCAACTGAAGGTCCTGCAACACGCGGACGCCGCCAACGTAGCCGTGCTGGTGGAAGTGCGCTACTTGCGCATCGCTTAAGCGGAAGGCGTGCCAGGCAGCGGCGTCCGCGGGCCAGGGGAACAGTTGACCGACGGGGGAATGAAGTTCAGAGAGGTCGCGCATGGCAGATAGCGTATCGAAGGCGCCGCCCTTGGTGGGGCATCATGGGATCATCGGTTGGATGACACGGTGCAAGGAATGGGGAACGGCATGCGAACGTACACACTGCAATCCCACCCAGGCTGGATGTTTGTGCTCTTTCCCGGGGTCGTGATGTCGCTGGGCTGGGCCTTTCGCGGATTCATTGGCGGAGGTCCGCTGGGCGCGATGATCCCTGGAGCGCTGGTGGCGCTGGCGCTGCTGTGGCTACTGGGGCGTCGCGATGCCGGATGCGGCATGGTGGCTGCCTTTGGCGCCGTAGGCATTGGCTTCGGAGGCCAGATGACCTACGGCCAAACCGTTGGCCTGGCTTCGGATTGGAACACCATGGGCTGGGGACTGCTGGGTTTGACCGTGAAAGGCGCTGTATGGGGATTGCTGGGCGGAGCCGTGCTTGGGCTGGCCTTGACGCCTTCCCGCGCACGGCCCAGCCGCATGTTGGCTGGGCTCGCGGCCATGGTGCTGGCCACCTGGGCGGGTTGGGCAACCGTGAATTCACCGAAGTGGATCTACTTTTCGAACCCACTGGACCGTCCGCGCGAAGAGGTGTGGGCGGGTCTGCTGCTGGGTGCGGTGGCGCTGCTGCTGTGGTTTGCGACGCGCCCACGGAACCGGGCCGTCTGGCGCTTCGCCGGGTACGGCTGCATCGGTGGCGGATTGGGGTTCGGGCTGGGCGGCGCGCTGTTGGCGATGGGGCGCAACTCCACGCTGGACCCCCAATTCTGGCCCTGGTGGAAAGGGATGGAGTATACCTTCGGTCTGCTTTTCGGGCTCGCCATTGGGCTGGCCGCCTGGCAGGAGCGCCATGCCTTGCGCGCGCACAACGGCTCCCATGTGTCTGAACGCGCCTATCAGCAGGCCTTCCGCGGTTGGTGGTTGCTGGCATGGGTGCTGCTGCTGACGGCGGGCGCGATCAGTTTCGAATACTTCGTCAGCTTCCGCTTCAACTACACCGTGCTGGGGGCGATACTGCTGTTCGTGGCCTTGTACGTGAATGCGCTCGCCTGGCACATCGCCGTAACGCTCACCAGTTTCGCCTTCCTGCTGGACCTGGCTGAAGGCGTGGGCGGGGACTGGAAACTGGCTCCGTTGTGGCTGGCGGTGTTGGGGGCGGCGCTGCTGACAGCCCTGCTGTGGAGGGAACTGGAAAGCCTGCGCGCGCAACCCGCCGCGGCGCCTCAACGCGCCTTCTACCTGCTACTGTGGGCATCCTTTGCGGTGACATCCGTGAAGACGCTGCTGCAGGTTTGGGTGCGTCCGCACGTGCCGGTGGAGTACGCGATGTTCGTCGTGGCGATGGCCGGAACGCACTGGCTGGCCGGGCGCTTGGAGGCAAGCCAACCCACCCGCGCGGGCGAGGCCGGATATACTGGCTAGCGATGCCAGCAAGCCAATCTATCCCTTCCATGAGCCGCCGCGACAGCCTGCGGTGGATGCTCTCTCCCGTCCTGGCCAGCATGGCCGTGCAGCGCGCGGCGGCGCAACAGCGCATGGCTGAGATTGTGATCTACGGCGCCACCTCCGCCGGCCTGGCCGCCGCCATCCAGGCCCGGCGCATGGGCAAGACCGTGCTGGTGCTGGACCCCGGCACCCACATTGGCGGCCTCACCACCGGGGGACTGAGTTGGACCGACATCGGCAACAAACAGGTGGTGGGCGGGATCGCCCGCGAGTTCTACCAGCGCATCAAGGCCAAGTACCAGCCCGCCAGCATGTGGAAGTGGGAATCCCGCGCGGATTACTACACCAAGAAGCGCTCCGCCAATCGGGAAGGCGAGGACGCGATGTGGACCTTTGAGCCCAAGGTGGCCATGGATGTCTACCGCGACCTGATGCGTGAGCACGGCATCGAAGTGCAGTTGCGGCAGCGGCTGGACCTGCGTCCCGGTCGCGGCGTGCGGATGCGCGGACCGTGGATTGAAGCCATTCGCATGGAGGACGGCGCTGAGTACATCGGCGGCATGTTCATCGACGCCACCTACGAGGGCGACCTGATGGCCAAAGCAGGCGTAAAGTACACCTATGGCCGGGAATCGAACGCCCAATATGGCGAGACGCTGAACGGCGTGCAGGTGGCCAACTCCACCAAGCACCAATTCCCCCCCGCCTGCAAGGTGTCGCCCTACGTGCAGGCTGGCAACCGAAACAGCGGCCTGCTGCCCATCATCAATCCCGATGGTCCAGGTGAGGATGGCGCTGGCGACCACCGGATCCAGACCTATTGCTTCCGGCTGTGCATGAGCAGCGCCAAGGGCAATCAACTGCCGGTGGAGAAGCCTCAAGGCTACGACCCGCTGGATCATGAACTCCTGCTGCGCTATGCCGAAAGTGGCCACTATCATCCGCCGGAAAGCAAATGGGACCCCATCCCGAATGCCAAAACCGATACCAATAATCATGGAGCAGTATCCACTGACTATATCGGCGCGAACTATCTCTATCCGGAAGGCAATTACGAGGCCCGCGAACAGATCATTCAGCGACATGAGATCTACACCAAAGGCTATTTGTGGACCGTGCAGAATAGCCCCCGCGTGCCGGAGAAGATCCGCGCGTATTATCGGCAGTGGGGCTGGCCGAAGGATGAGTTTGTCGAAAACGGCGGCTTCCCCACACAGTTATATGTTCGGGAAGCACGAAGGATGGTTAGCGCGGTGGTGATGAGCCAGCATCATGTGCAGGCGCGGGATGTGGCCAAGGACTCCGTGGGCATGGGCGCCTATGGCATGGATTCCCACAACCAGCAGCGTTACGTGGATGCCGAAGGCTTCGTGCGCAATGAAGGCGACGTGCAGGTAGGCGGGTTCAAGCCCTATCCCATCAGTTATCAATCCATTGTCCCCACTCGCGGACAGGCGGA
Organism: Bryobacterales bacterium; assembly: GCA_025456495.1. Classification (GTDB taxonomy): domain Bacteria; phylum Acidobacteriota; class Terriglobia; order Bryobacterales; family Bryobacteraceae; genus JACTMJ01. Next base: position 7,572 of record JALOKO010000169.1, read on the forward strand.
TAATCTATTTGTGCCGGTGTGTTTATCATCCACGCATATCGCATTCGGCTCTATTCGCATGGAGCCGGTATTCATGGTTCTGGGGCAATCCGCGGCAACCGCCGCGAGTATGGCGCTAGATGGCGGTCA
>JALOKO010000170.1 GCA_025456495.1 Bryobacterales bacterium
CGCCAAGCCATCGGGCAGACCTTGCGCCATGGCTATGCGCACCACATCCAGCGGCTGATGGTGACGGGGTTGTACGCGCTGCTGTTCGGGGTGCATCCCCGGGCGGTACACGAGTGGTATCTGGCCGTGTACGTGGACGCGGTGGAGTGGGTGGAGCTGCCCAATACCCTGGGCATGAGCCAGTATGGCGACGGGGGCATGATGGCGTCCAAGCCCTATGTGGCCTCAGGGAAGTACATCCAGCGGATGAGCAACTACTGCGAGGGCTGCCGCTATCGGCCGGAAGAGGCGGTAGGGACGAACGCCTGTCCGTTCACGACGCTGTATTGGGATTTCCTGGTGCGGCACCGGGAGACGCTGGGCAGCAACCAGCGGATGCAGATGCAACTACGGAATCTGGACCGGATGAGCGCCTCCAAACTGGTGACGATTCAACAGCAGGCGGATGCGCACCGGATGACGGTGTTGCAGGCAAAGGAACCGGTTTCCGCCAGCTAGCAGCAGAAGGATGAAGATATGAGTTTTTCGAACCATGCGTATGTGGTGTTGGGGGCGACCGGAGGAACCGGAAGCGCCCTGGTGGCCGGCCTCGCGCAGCGCGGGGCCAAGGTGCTGGCCTGCGGCAAGGATCCGGCCAAAGTGCAGGCGATGGCGGCGGAGCATGCGGTGGAAGGCTTCGTGCTGGATGCCACGGATCCGGCCCAGGTGGCCGCTGCTTTCGTCCGCGCCAAGGAGGCGTTCGGAGGCATCGCGGGAGCGGTGAACCTGGTGGGATCCATCCTGCTGAAGCCGGCGCATCTGACGCGCGATGAGGAATGGATGCAGACCCTGGCGCTAAACCTGAACACCGCGTTCTATCTGGTGCGCGAAGCGACGAAGGGGATGGCGGATGGGGGATCCGTGGTGCTGGTGTCGACGGCGGCGGCACGGGTGGGGCTGGCCAATCATGAGGCGATTGCGGCAGCCAAGGGCGGGGTGATGGGGCTTACGCTGTCCGCCGCTACCACCTATGCGCCGAAGAATATCCGGGTGAACTGCGTGGCGCCGGGCCTGGTGGATACGCCCATGAGCGCGCGGATTGTGGGCAACGAAGCGGCGGCGAAGGCCAGTAAGTCGATGCACGCGTTGGGCCGCTTCGGCAAGCCGGAGGATGTGGCGGCCATGATCACGTTTCTGCTGGATCCTACAAACGACTGGGTAACGGGGCAGGTGATTGGCGTGGATGGCGGGCTGGGTACGTTGAAGCCGATGCTGCGTTAGGGCGCTGCGGCCGACGGGGTGGCGAAGCGGAGGGTGACCAGGCGGGGGAGCTTGCGGACCTGTGTGCCGGTGACGGCGGCCAGTTCGACGGATTCGCCGCCGAACAGGAGGCGCCATTCGGCGCTGAGGGGTTTGGCGAGATTGAAGCCCGCAGCGAAGGGCGAGAAGGCCGGCAGGACCAAGGCGCGATTGCCAATCAGAAAGACCGGCAGGCGCTGCATCACGCCCGCGCCGTCGGGCATGCGGATGGCGGGGTGGAGGTGCCCCATCAAGAGCCAGCGCGGGGTGTCGGGCCATGCGCGGTCACCGTGTATGGCCAGCACCCGAGGGTCTTCCCACTGCAGCGCCACCGATACGGGCAGATGGCCGAAGTCGCGCGCGAAGCGGCGGTCGTGGTTTCCCAGCACCACGGTAACCTGGGCTTGGGAAGCCGCCCGGGAGAGCGCCTGCTCGATGGCCTTGCGCTCTTCAGGGGCGGGGCGGCCCAGGTGGACTACGTCCCCCAAAAAGACCAACTGGTGGGGCTTCCAGCGCTGCAGGGCAGCGTCCAGGCGGGCAAAGATGCCGCCATCGGTGAGCGGACCGAGTTCCCCGCGACGACGCTGCGCCCAGGCGTAGCCGAGGTGGGCATCGGCGATCAACAGCGCGCGGGAATCTTCCAGATAGACGGCGCCGGTGCAATCGGCCAGGATGCCCGGGCGGAGTTCCAGGTAGCTGTGGTGAGTCATGGGGGAATGCGGTTCCTGGGCCATCGTCGGATTTACGCCAGCGGGATGCCGGGGTCGGCCCACTCGTCGAAGAGATTGGCGACGATTTCGTCCAGGGCCTTTTCGCGGTCCTGCGCCATCAGCACCTCGGGATTGAAGGCGACGTAGAGGGGCAGGGCGAAGGGGCTGGGCCGGGGCAGGTTGTAGATCTCCCAGCGGCAGGCGTAGACGCGAGCGGCCTCTTGCTGGGCGACGGTGGCCATCATCTTATCTTCAAGGAAAGTGCGGACTGTTTCGCGCATCAGGGGATGCTCAGGCTCGTACTTGAGCAGCGTGGAGTAGAGCAGCGCGCCATTCCAGGTGGCGGCCTTGGGGCTGGTGCGGCCGCGGGTGGTTTGTTTGGGGAGCAACTGTCCCACCTCGGCGATGGGGCGGAAGTCGCGACCCAGGGCCTCACTGGATGCGATGGCGTCGCGGAGGGTTTCCAGCCAACCGTCCGGCGCGAAGGCAGCGCGCAGTTCGTCCATGGGGAATCGGCGCTTGCCGTCCATTTGCAGGTAGAAGCCATGGTCATCGAAATTGGCCACGACGCTGCCGTCGGCCCCCAGGCGGCGGGCGGCCACCCAGGCCAGCGAGTGGTTGACGGCGCGTCCGGCGACGATGTGGAAGAAGTACAGCAGGCTGCGTTGCTGGGAGATGACTTCCACCTGGATGGGGTCGTCCACGGGAATGGGGGCGGCCTGCATTTGATGGGCGACGAAGTGGAGGATGCCCTGGACGACGGCGGGAGGCGCTTCCCAGCGGGAAGCCAGCAGGTGGGCGCAAGCGTCTGAGCCGCCCCGTTCCCAGGACTGGCGCAGATCGCGGCGCAAGGCCAATTCCTCGTTGGCCAGACGGATGGAGAGCGGCAGCTTGCTACCTACCCAGCGCGGGGCGCGAATGCGTTCGCCGCGGGCCTTTTCGACGATGGCCACGTTCTGATGCAACTGCTTGAGGCGCACGGCCTGTCCACCCAGGACAAAAGCTTCGCCGGGCTGGAGGCTGCCCACGAAGCCCTCGCTAACCTCGCCCAGCTTCTTTGCGCCACGCAGCATGACGCGGATCATGTACTCATCGCTGATGGTGCCGATGTTCATGTAGTAGGTACGGGCAACGGTGCGTGAGGCAACGCGGAAACGGCCATTCTCGACGATGATCTTGCCATAAGTTCCATAGCCGCCCAGGACGCGCCCACCGCCGGCGAGGTATTCCAGAACGGCCTGGAAGTCGGATTCGGGAAGGTGCAGGTAGGGTCCGGCGCGGCGGACCAGAGCAAGGGCCTCGGCGATGTCCCACTCGCGTTCGATGCTCATGCCCAGCAGCACCTGGGCCAGGACATCCAAGGGGTTGGAGGGGATACGCAAGGCGTCCATGCGGCCTTCGCGGGCGGCGCGCTGGACGGCCAGGCACTGCAGCAGGTCAGGCAAGCTGGTGGGGATGATGGCGCCAGCGGCGACGCCATCCACGCGATGGCCACTGCGTCCCAGGCGCTGCATGGCCGAGGAAATGCCATGTGGGGCGCCAATGAGCAGCACCTGATCGACGCCGGAGAAATCGACGCCCAATTCGAGGCTGGCCGAGGCGGCGACGGCTTTCATCTGGTTGGTGGAGAGGCGCTGCTCAATGTCCAGGCGGTGGGCAAGGTCTACTGAGGAATGATGGACCGCGATGTCGTTCTCGTGTTGGGGGAGCAGGAGTTGCAGGGCCAGGCCGATACGCTCAGCATTTGAGCGGGTGATGGTGAAGACCAGCGTGCTGTTGGCGGCGCGCACGCGATCAGCAACCAGATGCGCGACGCGGTAGGGGTTGTGTCCGGCCGGGGGCAGGGTGCGCGGGTTCTCTGGCGCCAGAACCGCCAAGCGGTGGCTACGCCGGATGTCAATGCTGGCGATGGCGCAGGGGCGGGCGCCACACAGCAGGCGGGCCACTTCCTGTTCAGGCCAAGCGGTGGCCGAAAGCCCAATACGCTGCAAGGGCTGGCCCGCGCGCAGTTCCAGACGCTCCAGCGACAAGGCCAGCATGGACCCGCGCTTGCCTTCAGCGAAGGCGTGGATCTCGTCCACGATGACAGTGCAAACCCGCAGACCCTCCTGAAAGCCGCGCTGGGACAGCAGCGACGCGAGGCTCTCCGGGGTGGTGATGAGCAGGTGCGGGCGGGATTTCTGCTGCTGCTGCCGGGCCTGCAGAGGGGTGTCCCCGGTGCGAACCTCCATGCGGATGCGCCGTAGTGCGGGCAATGCGCTGTTGAGGGCTTCCAGCGGTGCTTCCAGGTTGCGCCGGATGTCATTGCCGAGGGCCTTCAGGGGGGAGACATAGACGGCGCGCAGGGCGTTGGGCAGCGTGCCCGCATCGGCTTCAGTGGCCAGCGCGGAGAGGACGCTGAGGAAGGCCGCCAAGGTTTTGCCGGATCCGGTGGGGGCCAGAATCAGCACGTTCTCTCCGGCCAACGTGTGGGGCAGAGCACGTTGCTGGATTTCAGAGAAGGCGGGGAAACGCTGCTGAAACCAGTGGTTCAACGCCGGATGCAGCGCGACCGTGGTGGGCGCGGTTGCGCCACGCGCCTGCTGGGGAGGGCTGCCTTCGCCGGAGAGAGGCTTGCGGGAGAGAGGCTTGCGGGAGAGGGGCTTGCCGGAGAGAGGCTTCACGGTTGCGGGTCCTCCAGGGTGGAGGCCACTGGCGCGCCGCCGTCCAGGGACTGCTGGTAGATGGCGCGGACGCGATCCAGCGTGTCGATGTCGGCGGCGGTCTTGTCTCGACGCCAGCGAAGGATACGTGGGAAGCGCATGGCGAAGCCGCTCTTGTGCCGGGGACTGTGCTGGATGCCGTCAAAGGCGACCTCCAGCACCACTTCCGGCCGGACAAGCAGCACGCGCGAGAAACGCTCAGTCACTAGGCCGCGCAGGATACGGGTGAGTTCGCGGATCTCGGCGTCCGTGAGTCCGCTGTAGGCCTTGCCGATGTTCAGGAAGCGGTCGCCATCGCGCACGGCGAAGGTGTAGTCGGACAGCACGGTGGCGCGCTTGCCGTGGCCCTGCTCGGCGGCGGTGATCACCACATCCAGTGAGGCCAACGGCCGCTTCAGCTTGTACCAGGTTCCGCTGCGCTTGCCCATTTCGTAGGCGCTGCCCAGACGTTTCAGCATCAGCCCCTCGTTGCCGCGCTGGCGCGCTTCCTGAAAGAGACGCTCAATATCCTGCAGGGTGGCAGCGGCAAAGCGCGGGCTCAACAGCAGGGGATGCCCCTTGGCGGCGACGATGGTTTCCAGCGCGGCGCGACGCTGCTCCAGCGGCTGCCCCAGCACCATGCTGTCGCCCAGATACAGCAGGTCGTAGGCCATGAAGGCGACGGGGATTTCGGCAATCAGCGCGGCGCCGGGACGTTTGCGCGCCAGCCGTTGCTGGAGGACGTTGAAGTGAAGCGCGCGCCCGTCGCGCCAGGCCATCAACTCACCGTCCAGAATGCAATCGGGAAGCCCCTGCCAGGCCTCGCCAGCAAGGTCAGGGTAGGCGGCTGTGGCGTCATCCATGCCCCGGGTGTAAAGGCGGATGTGGCCCTGCTGAATGTGGAGTTGCGCGCGGATGCCATCGTACTTGTCCTCAATCGCCCAGTGGTTGGGCGCGGCGATGTCGAAGAGCGAATCGAGGGGCTTGGCCAGCATGAAGTCCATGGGATGGAAGAGGCGGGCGGCAATGGCATGGAGGGTTCCGGCGCGGGCGGCGAGGGCGACCTGGGCGAGGTCTCCGCAGCGGTGGGTGGCGGCGCGAACGGCTTCCAGGTCAGCTCCGGTGGCGGCGGCGACGGCCTCCACCAGCATCTTTTCCTGCAACCCGATACGCATGCCACGGGTGATGACCTTGATGAAGTATTTCAGGGTGGAGGGGCGGTAGGTGCGGAAGCAGTGCGCCAGGTGCTGGACCTTGGCGGCGTTCTTGCGCGTGTCGCGCAGGCTGAGGTAGTGCTGCCGGGCCGCGTCGAGACTTAGCGGCTGGTTGCGGGTGAAGCCGTGCAGGAGGGCGCTGAGGGTTTCGCCGGTGTCGCCCACGGTGCGGTGGCAGATGCGCACGATGTCTTTGTCCCAACCGGTGACCAGCATCACCGCCTCGCGGAGGGTGGAGTGGCCGATGGAGAGTGTGCGCCCACCGTCGGATGCAAAGGGCGATTCCGCCAGGAACTGCACCGCGAGGGCCACGTGGGGGTCTGGCAAAGGCCGTAGGTAGTCAGCAAGCAGGCGGATTTTGCCGTTGCGGCTGCTGGTGGCGGCGATGCGTTCGCAGAGGGCGGCGAAGGCGTCCATGGCTAGTCGCTGGTCTCCTCATCCGCGCCGCGCTCACCGAAGACCGTTGTGGCATGGGCGTCGTGGCCGCGTTGGGAGAGAATGCGGGCAAAGGTTTCGGTGAAGCCGTGGACGGCGTCGATGCGTGAGGCGGCGGAGCGTTGCACCAGGTCAAGCAGTTCCTGGAAATCGGCGTGGTCGGAGTAAGGGATGAGTTCCTCGGCGCCGGTGCGGGCGCGGGCGTTGTCCATGGAAGCCCAACCGGAGACATAGGCAACGCGGACGCGCTGCGCGGATGCCTGCAGGGCGCCGCGGAAGCTGGGGACGGCCACGAGTGCGCGCGGCAGACTGCCCGCGTCCTGCTTGGAGAGCGCGGAGGTGTAGGGCTGCCAGTCACCGAATTGGTAGCCCGCGCGCTGGTACCAGGGGAAGTAGCGGGCGATGGCCCCGTGGACGCGTGTGGGGATGGCGGCCTGGGCCAGGACATGCGCGATCTCCTGGCCGCGTCCCAGGGCGTAGCCCAGAAAGGCAGGGGTGTCGCCTTCGGCCAGGCATTGGCGGGCGAAGCTCTGGATGCGCAGGGCGGCTTCCTCGCGCGAAAGGAAGTGGAAGATCGGCAGGCCGAAGGTACATTCGGTGATGAGGTGATGGCAGGGGGGGACGACCGTTTCCGCTCCGCAGAGCGGGGCGCGCAACTTGATGTCGCCGGTGTAGAGCAGGCGCTGATCAGCGTGTTCCACCAGGAGTTGCGCGGCGCCCAGAATGTGCGCGGCGGGTAGGCAGGTGAGCCGGGCGCCATGCCGTAGGGTGCTTTCCCCGTAGGCCAACGGATGCATCCGCGTCTGCGCCACCGCGGCTTCCCCGGCGCGGAGCGCATAGATTTCCAGCGTGTCGGGAGTGCCGATGGCCATGCCGTGGCTGCCGCGCGCGTGATCGGAATGGGCGTGAGAGAGCCACGCGGCCGGTTGGCTGCCCCGCGGATCCAGCCAAAGATCGACGTCGGGCAAATAAATTCCTTCCGGGGAGTAGGTTACGTGCATCTCCGTGTAGTGAGGGAATACAATGAGGACGCGTTGCGGTCCTCTCCCTTGACTCTACTCCAGGAAACCCGGGTTGATTATTCCTTATGCAGTACCGAGAATCTGACTGGGGAAAAATCGCGCTCTTCGTAGCGGCGGTCTTCCATCTGATATGGGGCGGCCTAAGCCTGGTGTACCCGGTTTTTGTGTTCCGCCTGACGGGGGCGGTGCCACCCCAACCGATCGATTCGTTCCAGGCGTTGGGCCTGTACTCGTTGGTGATGGGCGTGGGGTTTTTGTGCGCTTCCACCAACCCAACCCGGCACTGGCCCGTGGTGCTGATGGGGCTGCTGATTGCCGTGGCGCTTACGTTGGGTACGCTGGTGAATTACGC
>JALOKO010000171.1 GCA_025456495.1 Bryobacterales bacterium
ATCTGGGGATCGCTGGCGGCGCTTGCGTTCGGAGTAGGCCTGTTCTTCGCCATGCCGCAAACCTCCAACGGGCGCAAGGGGCTGCTGGTGGCCTTCGGGATCATGGGCTTCACGGTGTGGAGCAGCTTTCAGGTGCTGCAGCAAACGCGATTTCTTTACCGGAAACTGGATCTGTCGGTCACCATTGAGACTGACAACCAGGAGACGAAGCAGATCACTACCGTGGTGGTGGGTGGCGAACTCTACATGCCTGTGAATCGCTACGATTTGCCGGTAGCGCTGTTGATGCCCGACGCGTCAGAGGATTCCTACGCGCGGAACGTGTTCCTGGCCAAGGCGCTGGCCCGACGAGGGGTAGCGGCGCTGGCCTATGGGCGGTCCGCGATGGCCGACCCCAGCGCGCTGGCGCCGGTGGACCTGAGCACTCGCGGCGCGGACGTGATCTATATGCTGGACCTGCTGGAGAAGCGCAACGAGATCTACATGCGTCGCGCGGGACTGGTGGGCTTCTACGAAAACGAATGGGTGACGCCTCTGGTGCTGGAGAAAACCAATCGAGTGTACTTCGCGGCGCTGCTGGCTCCAACGGGGATTTCGCCAGAGGAACGCACGCTGGCTTACCTGGACCGGGAGATGCGAGCGGAAGGCTATTCCCAGGATCAGGTGGAAAGCGCACGAGGGCTGGTGCGCGACCTGGCGGAGAACCTGCGAACGGGCGATGTAGGGATGAAACGCACCGAACTCATCCAGCGCTGGGACGCGGCCACCAAGGAACCTTGGTTCGCCGCGCTGGGCTTGCCCGCGGAACCGCCTCAGGTGGGGGCGACTGACCCTACTGCCGTCGCCATGGGCATGAGCCTGCCGGCGTTGTGGAAGAATGCGAAGGTTCCGGTGCGGATTCTTGCGGGAAGTGAAGATCCGCAAAGCCTGCCAGAAACCCTGCGGGAGCGCTTCACCCAATACTTCAAGGACAATGCCGACGCAAACTGGACGCTGGATGTAGTTGCTGGCGCGAACCACCGGATGGTGCTGCAGGCGGAGTCTTATTCCAGGGATGCGGTGTGGCCTCCGGGCTTCCTGGACAACCTCGCCCGTTGGATTGCAGACACCACGCGTCCAACCGATTCCGCAACTGCGCCATAGGGCGGGCAGCCGCGGCCGCCCACTGGCAGCGCTGCGCGATCGGGCAAAGCTCACGTTGGCGCAATCGAGTAGGATGTTTGGCATGGCCTCTCGAATCGTCACAATCCTGGCTGCGTGGGTGGTCTTGTTGGGCGGAAGTCCGCTGGCCACGCAACCGTTGCGCGTACACCCCCAAAATCCCCGCTACCTGGAATATCAGGGCAAGCTATTTCTTCCGGTAACCTCGGCAGAGCACTACGGGGCTGTGCTGAACAGCGACTTCAACGCAAGCCGCTACCTGAACACGCTGGCCAAGGAGGGGATGAACTACACGCGGGTCTTCACCGGGACCTACGTGGAGGGTCCTGGGAGTTTCGGCATTCGCCGCAATACGCTGGCGCCAGCGGAAGGGCGGCTACTGACTCCATGGGCGCGGAGCACGGTTCCCGGTTACGCGGCAGGCGGGAATCAGTTTGACCTTTCGGAGTGGAACCCCGCGTATTTTGCGCGACTGCGGGAGTTCGTGGCGGAAGCCCAGCGACTGGGGATTGTCGTGGAGGTGACCTTCTTTTCGTCCATCTACAACGCCGACCACTGGAAGATCCAACCCTTCCATCCATCGAACAACATCAACGGCACTGAGCTTGGGGATTACCGTCTGGCGCATACACTGCGGAATGGGAATCTGCTGGGTCATCAGGAGCGCCTTGTGCGCAAGTTGGTGCGGGAACTGAACGAATTCGACAATCTTTTCTTCGAAGTGCAGAACGAACCGTGGGCAGACCAGGAAGTCTTCGTCAATACCCGTAACCCCTACCTGCGGGGCGAGGCGCGGACCCGCTATCCGAATTCCATCGACCTGCCCTCAGAAGCCTCGCTGGATTGGCACGAACAGGTGATGCGCTGGGTAGCGGACGAGGAAAGCAAACTCCCGAAGAAGCATTTGCAGGCATTCAACTATTGCAACTTCTATCATCCGGTGCATCGTATTCCCGAGTTGGCGTCCATTGTGAACTTCCATTACGCGTATCCCGAAGCGGTACACCTGAATCGCGGGTTGGGCAAACTGATTGGTTATGACGAAAGCGGCTTCCAGGAAGGTGGGGAAGCCGTGTATCGCAAGGATGCCTGGCGATTCCTGCTGGCAGGGGGCGGACTATTTAACAGCCTGGATTATTCCTTCAGCGTGGGAAAGGAGGATGGAACGGATCTGGAGCCGAATGGTCCAGGCGGTGGCAGCCCACGATTGCGGCGGCACTTGAGAATCCTGAGGGAATTTCTGGAGGGCTTCGATCTGGCGGGCATGCATCCGGATGATGACGTCGTGCAGCATGCGCCGGGTTCGTTTGTGCAGGCGCTGTCCAAGCCCGGAATGGCCTATGCGATGCATGTGGATGCCACTCCTCAGGCGCGTCGCCTTGAGCTATTGCTGCCCGCCGGCCGCTACCGCGCGGAATGGGTAAACCCGGAATCGGGCGTGGTGCTTCACGCGGAGTCATTGCAGGCAGGCGCAAACCAGGCCGTATTGCTGGCGTTGCCGAAGCCTGGCGCTGACTACGGCCTTCGTCTGAACCGGGAGTAAGGCCTGGCGCTGGTTTGAACGGCCGGGCCAGAGCCGGTTACAGCAGCACCGGGAAACGTGTTGGCGGCGAGGCCGCGGCGAGGCCGGTTGCTACAATGAGGATTCATGATCCAAACCCTCTTTGGTTCTGTTCCGCAAGAGCCCACCTTTTTTGAAAAGCTGCAGCAAGGCCTGAAGAAGACGCGGGAAGGCCTCTCGCAAAAGCTGGAAGACCTGTTCGCGGGCCGCAAGGAAATCGATGCTGACCTGCTGGATGAGTTGGAGTACGTCCTGATTAGCGCCGATATTGGCGTGCGCACCACCAGCGAGATTCTGGAGCTGGTGCGGCAGAAACTGGACCGTAAGCAACTGAAGGACATCGACGAACTACGAGCCGTAATCCGAGAGCATCTTCTGGATGTGCTGCGCATGCCGGAACGGGCGCTGCCGCAAGTGGCCGCTCCTCCGGCGGTGGTGTTGGTGATTGGCGTGAATGGCGCCGGCAAGACGACATCCATCGGGAAGCTGGCAACGCGCTATCGCAAGGAAGGGCGCACGGTGCTGCTAGCGGCGGGCGATACCTTCCGCGCAGCGGCCATTGAGCAACTGGAGGTATGGGGCCAGAGGGCAGGGGTGGAGGTGATCCGGCAAAAGCAGGGGGCTGACCCCAGCGCCGTGGTGTACGACGCCATCCAGGCCGCCAAGGCGCGGGGCGTGGACTACATCATTGTGGATACGGCGGGGCGGCTGCACACCAAAGACAACCTGATGGCGGAGCTAGAGAAGATCACCCGCACGACGAAAAAGCTGATTCCCGATGCGCCACATGAAGTGCTGCTGGTGCTGGATGGCACCACCGGCCAGAATGGAGTGGAGCAGGCCAAGCGATTCACCGCCACCGCCGGTGCTACCGGCATCATCCTTACCAAGTTGGACGGGACGGCCAAGGGCGGGGTGGTGATACCCATCGCCCGTGAATTGAACCTTCCCATCCGGTATATTGGCGTGGGAGAGAAGGCGGATGACCTGCTGCCCTTTGACGCGGAGGAGTTCATCCAATCGATCTTCAGGAAATAGCAGGCTCTTCTGGAACGCGAACCCATTTCGAGGATAGTGTAGGCGCACGATGGACGATGCGGCGTATTTGCGAGAGGCGTTGCGGCTGGCGGCGCTGGGGAAAGGGCAAACGAGTCCAAACCCGGCCGTGGGCGCGGTGATCGTGCGCGACGGCGAAATTGTTGGCAAGGGCTATCACACATGGCGGGGCGTGCATCATGCTGAGGTGTTGGCCTTGCAGGAGGCAGGTGAGCGAGCGCGTGGGGCAACCGCCTATGTTTCGCTGGAGCCGTGCGGGCATATGGGGCGCACCCCACCCTGTACGCAAGCCCTGGTGGATGCCGGCATCGCCCGCGTGGTGTGCGCCATGCAGGACCCGAATCCGCTGGTACAGGGCAAGGGATTTGCCGCGCTGCGAGCGGCCGGACTGCAGGTGGAGTTGCCTCCAGGCTTTGCGCAGGAAGCCGAACAGTTGAACGAGGCCTTCGTCCACTTCATGCGCACCGGGCGACCGTTGGTGCTGTTGAAATCGGCGGTCACCTTGGATGGAAAAATCGCGGCGCCCTGGGACAATTCCGGCTGGATCACCAGTGAGCGGGCGCGGGCGCATGTCCAGGAGGTGCGCCACCAGTACGACGCGATTCTGACCGGCATCGGCACGCTGCTGTCAGACGATTGCCTACTGACTGACCGAAGCGGGATTGAGCGTCCGCGACCGCTGCTACGCATCGTGGTGGATTCGCTGTTGCGCACTCCCGCGGAATCGAAGATGGTGCGGAGTTGTCAGGGCGATGTGCTGATTGCCACCACGTCGGCGGCTGACCCCCAACGCAAGCAGTCCCTGGAAAGCGCGGGCGTGCGGGTGGTGGCTTTCGATGGGGCGCGGGGCCGCGTGAGCCTGCGCAAGTTGGTGGAATACCTGGCCAGCCAGCGCTACCTGTCGCTGATGATTGAGGCGGGGAGCAAGATCAACTGGGCAGCCCTGGAAGAGGAGATTGTGGACAAGGTGCTGTTCTACTACGCGCCAAAGATCCTGGGGGGATTGCAAAGCCTACCCGTAGCGGGCGGCATCGGAAAGATGAGCCGAGCCGAGGCGATTGTGATGGAACGGGTACGCATCCACAGCATCCCGCCGGATGAGTTTGCCGTGGAGGCCTACGTCGTCAAGGCCTAGGTTGAGGGGGCTGCGCCTGTGTTTACGGGAATCATTGAAGAGGTAGGAACCATTGAGCGGCTGCGACAGGGGGCGACCGGAGCCGAACTGCGCATTGCCGCCTCCATCGTTACCGGGGACGCCAAGGAAGGCGATTCGATTTCGGTGAGCGGTGTCTGCCTGACTGCGCGAGACCTGACCGCGAAGGGGTTCAGCGCGGACCTGTCGCCGGAAACGCTGCACCGAACGGGATTGCGCGGGTTGCGGGTGGGGTCCCCCGTAAACCTTGAGCGCGCCTTGCTGCCCACGTCCCGGCTGGGAGGACACATCGTGCAGGGCCACGTGGATGGGGTGGGGACGGTGGAGTGCCTGAAGGAGCTGGGCGACGGCAACTGGTGGCTGACGATTGCCGTTCCGGACGAGGTTGAGCGCTATTGTGTGTTCAAGGGATCCGTGTCGATTGACGGAGTGAGCCTGACGATTGCGGCGCTGGAAGGGCGACTGCTGAGCGTGGCGGTGATTCCGCACACCTATGCGCACACGTCCATGCGAACATACGCCCAAGGGCGGCCGGTGAATCTGGAAATCGACATCGTAGCCAAGTACGTGGAGAAGATGCTGGGTGGGCGCGTTGCGAGTGCCAAGCCGACGTTGACGGAGCAAAAGCTGCGCGAGTTGGGATACTAGCCCCAGTGCAAGCCCAATGCGCAGTGCAAGCCCAATGCGCAGTGCAAGCCCAATGCGCAGTGCAGACCCAATGCGCAGTGCCTGGAATTCCACTGACGATGCCAACCCATGGAGCATCCTGATGTGTTTGGAAAAACTCTCACCCATTCTGCCATCGCGTGAGATTGCAGCCACTGAGGCGTTTTGGCAGCGGCTGGGGTTCGTCACCATCTACCGGGACGATCGCTATCTGCTGCTGAAGCGCGAGGGCGCGGAGGTTCACTTCTGGCTGAACCGCAATCTTGACCCTGCAAGTAACGACGTGGGCGCCTATTTGCGGCCTTCGGACATGGATGAGCTCGACGCGGAATGGGGCGCACTGGGGCTGCCATCGGCGGGCATTCCCCGGCTGGAGCGAGCGGAAGACAAGCCTTGGGGCATGCGCGAGCTTGCGCTGATTGACGAGGATGGCAACCTGATCCGAGCAGGCGTGGAACGACGCTAAGCACCCCATCCACACGCGCGCGCAGGCAGACCGCAAGCACCGCTGGGTGAAGATGCGCTCCTCCACTGCTTTGTAAACCGCGTGTGCGGTTATATAATGGCGGCACTGATTCAGGAGGTCTGCCATGTTGCTGAAGCGTTTGCTTCTATTGACATTCTCCGTGTGCACCCTGCTGTTGGCGCAGAATGCCGGCGTGCAGGGTGTAGTTACGGATTCATCGAAAGCCGCCGTTCCCGGCGCTACGGTCACCCTATCCAACGTCGAGACGGGCATTACGTCCACGGCGTCAACAACGCAGGATGGACGCTACGCGTTCCCCAGCGTGAATCCTGGCCGCTACCGGATGGAGTGCTCTTCAGCCGGCTTTGCGACGCAACAACTGTCTGAATTCCGGCTGGAGGTGGCGCAAGTCGCGCGGTTGGACTTCGAACTGAAACCTGGAACCGTAACTGAGACCATTCAGGTATCGGCCGCCGCCGTGTTGATCAATACCGAGACCACGGAGGTTGGACAGGTCATTGATAGCACGCGCATTCTGCAAATGCCCTTGAACGGGCGCAACTATCTGCAGCTTGCGCGGTTCACCGCGGGCGCGCTGCCCGGTGGCGGCGGAGGCACCGGAGCGCGCAGCCGGGGAGAGGGCCAATTCGCAGCCGTAGGCATGCAAATGGCCCAGAACAACGTGCTGCTGGATGGGAATGACAACTCCTCGCGCACATCTGGCGGTCCATTGGGCTTTGAGGCGCAGCAGGTGAAGCCACCCTTGGATGCGGTGGGCGAATTCAAGGTGATCACCAATAACATGAGCGCGGAGTATGGCTATCGAGCGGGCGCGAAGGTGGTGGTGACTACCAAGTCAGGGACGAATGATCTGCATGGCTCAGCGTATGAGTTCTTCCGCAACGAAAAGCTGGATGGGTCAAACTTCTTCGCCAATCGCGCCGGCAATGCCAAGCCCACCTACCGCCAGAATCAATTCGGCGGCTCCATTGGCGGACCGGTGTTTATCCCCAAGTTGTACGACGGGCGGAACCGAACTTTCTTCTTTGCGTCGGTGCAGGCTACGCGCATCCGCGAAGGCCAAAGCTATGTGCAGTCAGTCCCGTCGCGGGACATCATCGAACGCCGGGACTTCAGCAATCAGCCCGCCGTACGGAATCGGATCTATGACCCGTTAACCACCATCGGAACGGGCGCAGCAGCCACGCGCACGCAGTTCGCCAACAACATCATCCCCATCGGGCGGGTGGATCCGGTGGCAATGGGCGTGATTGCGCTGTATCCGGCCTCTAACATTGGTGGGCTGGACAACGAGCCGAACAACTTCTTCTTCTCGCCTTCGAACTCGAACGATGAAGACCAGTACGACTTCCGGGGCGACCATAACTTCAACGACAATCACCGGATGTTCGTGCGCTACTCCTTGCGGGACAATTTCCGCAATCAGCCAGGCACACTCCCCTTCCCTGCCCTGGGCGGACAGGGGCAGACGGTGGATATCCTGGGTCACAACCTGGCGGCGGCATTGACAAGCTCCATCACACCCACGGTCCTAAACGAGTTCCGCG
>JALOKO010000006.1 GCA_025456495.1 Bryobacterales bacterium
GCCTGGATCTGGGTGCGGCCCTATGAAGCGCAGCCGGAATCCCCTGACCCTGAGTATCCCTTCTGGCTGAACACCGGACGGGTGGTGGAGCACTGGCATTCCGGGTCAATGACCCGCCGCATCCCCGTGTTGCACAAGGCAATGCCCTCAGCCTACGTGGAGTTGCATCCGGCGGACGCCAAGGCCCTGGGAATTCGGAACGGAAACATGGTGCGGTTGGTTACTCGCCGAGGGTCCATGGAGTTCCCCGCGGCGATCGATAAGCGTGGCCGTCCTCAGCGTGGCATGGTGTTCGTGCCATTCTTCGACGAGGGCAAGCTGATTAACGAACTCACCTTGGATGCCTTCTGCCCCATTTCAAAACAGCCCGACTACAAAAAGTGTTCTGTGCGGGTGGAAAAGGTGTAGGCCATGCCGAATCAGTGGAAAAAGAACCGGAAGATCATGATCGGTGTGTTCGCGCTGCTGATGCTTACCTTTGTGGTGGTGGTTGGCAAAAGCGTACAGGCGGACCGCACACCCGTGGCTGCAGACCTGATTAGTGATGGAGGTCTACCTTCGCTGCGCACAGAGACCGGTGTGTTTCAGGAAGCCTCGCGCGCGTTGGCCTTCAAGGCGATGCCCGACGCGGGGGACCATGCCCGTTCGCTGAACGACTACTATGCGCGCCGGGCCTATCCAGGCGCGCCGCCCGCCATTCCGCACGGTGAGCTGAACGGATCTACCTTCGGGCCGGCGCCATGTTTGGGTTGCCATCGAAGCGGCGGCTACGTGCCCCAATTCAAGGCATTCGCACCCATTACTCCCCACCCGGAGTTGACCTCCTGCAACCAGTGTCATGTTGAGGCGGGCAATGTGGGTTCGTTCCGGGAAACGCAATTCGTCGCCGCCTCGGCCCCACCCATCAACCAGCAGGCTCTCACGGGTGCGCCACCTCCCATCCCGCATGGGCTGGATATGCGCAACAGTTGCCTGTCCTGCCACGCAAGCCCATCCGCGCCGAAGGAAATTCGTACCGATCACCCTGAGCGGGTGAACTGTCGGCAGTGCCATGCGGCCGTGGTGGAGAACGGCCAACAGAGTGTGTTTGAACGCTTCGATGGAGGCGCACCATGGCATCCGTAGTCCAACCGATGGGGCTGGTTGCCCTAATCTTCTTGTTCCTCAACCTGCTGCTGACAGGTTGCGGGGCGAAGGCTGCGCCCACCGCGGAGCCCCATGCCCACGGCACGTTCCTGCAGCAGCTTCGACAGACTGACCAACCCGTTCCTCACCCGGGAGTGGAATCAGTGTTGGCGAAACGCGATGGCGTCGCTGTGCCCGTGGAGGGCTTTCCTGCTCATCCACCTTTCCAGACCATCGCCCGTTCCAACAGCATGGAAACCTACCCATGCAGCCAGTGCCACGATAAGCCGCTTGCTGGCATGCTGGCCCTTCGCAGGAAGGACCAACCCAATTCCCACTGGCAGGTGAAGTTGCAGCATGCGCCGGACAACATCATGTCCTGCCAGACCTGCCACGGTGAGGGCGATATGAACCAGTTGGTCACCCTCACGGGTAAGCAGGTGTCGATGGATGCCCCCTATCAGGTCTGCGCCCAGTGTCACGCTTCGCAGGTGAACGACTGGGCAGGCGGGGCACACGGAAAGCGGTTGGGCGGATGGGCGCCACCCCGCGTTGTCCAGACGTGTACGGGTTGTCACAATCCGCATGCGCCTGCTTTTGAATCTCGCTGGCCCGCCGTGCTCGGCAAGGGCGATGCGAACTATCCGGGGAGATAACCAGATGCGTGTGAATCAGAGTATCGATGATCTGGTGCAAATCCAGCCCGCCCCGCCGCCCGGGGATGCCAGTCGCAATCCCGTGGAGCAGTTGTTGGGCCTTCAAGTGGACCGGCGCACCGCGGTGGCCATGGCTGGCACTGCACTCGCCGCCGGAGCCGGGTTGCTGAACGCAGCGTTCAATCCGTTCGGAACCGCGGAATCCAAGGAGAAGGCCAAGCTCGAATGGGCGGAATTCTTCCAGGGCAACTTCCGCCTAATGTCCTCAGACGAGAAGCAGGATACCGTTCGGCGCTTGGAACGGCTGTACGAAATGGAAAGCGGCAAGTCCATCCGAGTCTCCGCCGATGGCCCGCGTGAGCGCGTGCTGTATGGCTATGCCTTCAACGTGTCGCGCTGCGAAGGCTATATGGATTGCGTCCGCGCCTGTGTCCAGGAAAACAACCAGGACCGTTCTTCCAATATGGCCTATATCCGTATCCACGAGCACGAAAAGGGCGAGATCAACTTTGAACACGCCTCGGACGACTTTTATCACCAGGTGCCCGCGGCTGGGCATTTCTATATCGGCACCCAATGCTACCACTGCCAGAATCCACCCTGTACCAAAGTCTGCCCAACACAAGCCACATGGATGGAGCCCGACGGTATTGTCGTGGTGGATTACAACTGGTGTATCGGTTGCCGCTACTGCATGGCTGCTTGTCCCTATGACGCCCGACGCTTTAACTGGAGTGACCCTTCGGTGCCCGAAGAGGAGTTGAACCCGAATCAGCACTATCTGGGAAATCGGATGCGCAAAAAGGGTGTGGTGGAGAAGTGTACGTTTTGCATTCAACGCAGTCGTAACGGGAAAAGCCCGGCCTGCGTAGAAGCCTGCCCCACGGGCGCGCGCATCTTTGGCAATCTGCTGGACCCGGATAGTGAAATTCGCTGGGTGCTGGCCAACAAGAAGGTCTTCCGGCTGAAGGAAGATCTGGGCACAGAGCCGAAGTTATGGTATTTCATGGACTAATTCGAAGGGAACCGGGAATGGCGACACAACCTCTCATTACTGATCCAGTAACCGCTTCACCGGCATCCTGGGGTGCTCCCCTGGCAGCCTTGCGCGAGTTCGTCGTTGATGCCGTCGATGAGGCCACGCATGGCAGCCGCGCCTACCACTTATGGATGGCCACGCTGACGCTCATCATGTGTTGTGGAGCTTATGCCTACAGTACGCAGCTGAGCACCGGCCTTGCCGTCACCGGCATGCATGACCATGTCAGTTGGGGCCTGTATATCTCAAATTTCACCTTTCTGGTGGGCGTTGCCGCCGCTGCCGTTGTGCTGGTATTACCCACCTATGTCCTGCACGATGTCGCCTTCAAGAAGGCAGTGCTGATTGGGGAAGCCATGGCGGTTGCCGCCGTGGTGATGGCCATTGGATTTGTGGTGGTGGATGTCGGTGGCCCGGCCAGATTATGGCATGTCACGCCAATGATTGGGGTATTCAACTGGCCACAATCCCTGCTTGCCTGGGATATAGTGGTGTTAAATGTCTATCTCATCATCAATGTCACGGTGCCATTCTATATCTTGTTCAGCCACTATCGAAACCGCGAGCCGGACCCCCGCTTCTATGTGCCTGCGATGTTAATGTCGATTCTGTGGGCAGTTTCGCTGCATCTTGTAACCGCCTTTCTGTTCGCCGGATTGGCAGCTCGTCCACACTGGAACAATGCCCTGATGGGTCCGCGCTTTCTGGCCACCGCTTTCACCGCCGGACCTGCCCTGATGATTCTGGTGCTTCAGGTAATTTCTAAGCAAACCGCTTACAAAATTCGTACCGAGACAATCGCCAAGATGGCCCTGGTTGTCACGGTAGCGGCCCAAATTACCGTGGTCATGACGATATCGGAGATGTTCAAGGAGTTTTACTTCCCCACCCATCACAGCATGAGTTCGCAATATCTGTTCTTTGGCCTGGACGGACATCATGCCTTGCGGCCGTGGATTTGGACTGCCATTGGAATCATCGTTCTCGCAACTGCCATCCTTTCCATACACAAGCTCCGCCGTAACCCCTGGACACTGAATGTGGCATGCGTATTACTGTTCATCGGTATTCTGATTGAAAAGGGCCTTGGCACTGTAGTGCCCGGGTTCATCCCCGAGAACTGGGGCAAGATCCACGAATACGTACCCACCTCCACGGAATTGGTGGTTTCCGCGGGAATCTGGGCCGGGGGCGCCTTCTTGTTCACCATCCTTGCGAAGGTGGGCGTGGCGGTTGAACTCGGACAGATTCGAGTGAGCCCTGCTAACTCCGGCCCTGGCGACCGCGCCTGATCGTCCTCATTGGGATATGATTTCGATGGTGTCCGCTGAGGAGAGGGCAAAGCATGAAGCTGCGTGTACATGGCAATACCGTCCGCTTGCGGTTGCGGAAATCAGAGATTGACCGTTTTGCCAACGAAGGCATTCTGGAGGAGGGTCTGCGGATCGGCGCTGGCGACCTGGGCTACCGCCTGGAGCGCTTCGATGGCGATGAGGTGCAGGCCGACTTCGACTCCGGTGTATTGCGCATTTACGTTCCCTCCGCCGTCGCCGCGGACTGGGTGCATTCAGAGGAAGTGGGCATTTACGCCACCACGCCAACCGTGGAAGTGATTCTGGAAAAGGAGTTCCGCCGAACTTCGCAGAAAACTGAGTTTGATGCGGACCTCTATCCCAATCCCCGGGCCGGGAAACACCTGCAGCAGATTGAAGGCTAAGCAGGCTATTCCGCAGCCCGGCAAAGCCACGCGTAGGGCAGACTTGCGGCCTCCCGTCCCTGTTTGACAAGATGGTGGCCATCCCGGAGGAGGGGTAGTGGCATGAGACGTTCCGCGTTTGTAGTAGCGTTTGTGGCGCTGCTGGTGTTGGTGGCGCATGCCTTCGCGCAAGGGCCACGCCCGCGCGCAAAGAAGCGTGTGATGGCCGTCGGCATTACTGTTGGTTTCTATCATGATTCCACCACCGAGGCCCTGGTGACTGTGGAACAGCTAGGCCGTGAAAGTGGATTATGGGATACCTACATCTACACAGACATCGAAGCCATCACTAAGGAAAAGCAGCGCGGTAATAAGAAGAATTTAGATGACTTTGACGCCATCTTCTTCATGACCACAGGGGAGCTACCGTTCACCGAAGAACAGAAGAAGTCCTTTTTAGCCTTTATCCATGATGAGGGAAAGGGATTCATCGGCGCTCATTGCGCAACGGATACCTTCTATAAGTGGCCGGAATATGGTGAAATGTTGGGTGGTTACTTTGATCATCACCCATGGAACACGTTCGACGCACCGATTGTGGTAGAGGATCCCACCCATCCCATGGTGCAGCACTTTCCGCGTGAATTTACACTGAACGACGAAATCTACCAGTTCAAGGACTGGAACCGGGACAAAATGCGGGTGCTGATGGCGCTGGATTCGAAAAAGCTGGACTTGACCAAGAACAACGTAAAGCGCGCTGACCGGGACTTTGCCGTGTCCTGGGTGAAGCGCTACGGCGAAGGCCGGGTTTTCTATTCCACGTTGGGCCACACCACGGAAAGTTGGCGTGACCCACGTGTACGGAAGATGTGGTTTGAGGGGATTCGATGGGCGCTCAAGATCGGCCCCGATGTCCCCACTGCTCCCGTTACCAAGCCGCAATCAGAATAAGGCCGCCTTTCCGCGGCGTCTGGCTACCAGGCTTGGCCTATGGTTGCGGCGCCGCGGGAACCCGCTTTGCCACGATCTCCAGCGTCCGACTTCCCACATCCGCCGAGATCTTCATCTCATCGCCGCTGACGATTCCTTTGTGAATCACGGTGTACTCGCCGGTGGCGATGGTGAAGGTGAGCGTCTCGCCTTCTACTTTTCCGTCGCTGATGCTGATGGTTCCCATCTGGCTGCTTGCGGTCCCCGTGAGTTTGCCATCTTCGGCCTTGAAGTCGTATTCGATCTCAAGGCTCCCATTATCGGTCTCCAGCGTGCCCTTCCACTTTCCCGTGGCATCTGCGGCAAACACCGTGGCAGCCATTAGCAGCACAGCCCATATCAATCGCATTGGTCCTGATCTCCCTTCCTCGTGCACGGCGCTTCATTGATGGCCGTCGATCTCACTACTGTAATGCATGTGACGCATCCGGGACGCGTTTCGGGGGTGGCCCGGATGTGGTTTTGTTACCGTTGGGTTGCCACCAGCCGCACCACCGCCGCCTCGCCACGATGCGCGTCGCTCTCATCCAGCGCAATCCGGCACTTTTCCAACTGCTGGATGCGAGCGTCGACG
The DNA here is from genome assembly GCA_025456495.1 of Bryobacterales bacterium. GTDB lineage: Bacteria > Acidobacteriota > Terriglobia > Bryobacterales > Bryobacteraceae > JACTMJ01. Next base: position 6,084 of record JALOKO010000006.1, read on the forward strand.
AAGTCCGTCCGCAGAATGTCTTCGGTGTAGAGCAGGTCCACGTCCTTGGGGCCGCCGGAACGGAAGCGCAGTTGCTCTTGATGGAAGGCCTCCAGAATCAGCAATCCGCCAGGCTTGAGGGCCTTCAGCATATTCGCGTGAATGCGGGGCCGCACCGCTGATGGCATGTGGAAGAAGATGGAGGCAATCACATCGTAGGCAGACTGTGGCCAGTCCCAGGTGAAGAGGTCAGCCTGTTCGGCCAGGATCTCCACCCCCTCCTGGTCAGCCAGTTTCCGCGCCTTCGCAACCCCGGATGCCGCGCCATCCACGGTATGCACGTCCAACCCCAGCGTGGCCAGCCAGACACCGTTTCTGCCCTCGCCATCGGCGGGAACCAGCGCCCGCATTCCGGCGTGCAGGCGATGCCGCTGTTCTGCCAGAAACTGGTTCGGCTCTTCGCCGTAGAAGTAGTCTTCGCCCGCGTAGCGGAGGTCCCAGTTCACCATGGAAGTTCACCCAAAAACACGATGATAGCGGGCGGCGGGGATGCTCCGCTATTCCGCCAGCGCCTTCATGCGGTCGGGTGTGTAGCGCCCACCGGCCACTGCCTCAAGGGGCACTACCTCGGCCAAATGTTGAAGTTCTTCCGGACTTAGCGTCAGGTCCGCCGCTGCGGCGTTTACCTCAAGATATTCCACGCGTTTGGTGCCTGGAATCGGAACGATATCCTCGCCTTGGGCCATCACCCACGCAATGGCCAATTGGGCGGCGGTACAGCGCTTCTCCCTGGCCATGGCTTCAATGGCCTCCACCAGGCGCACATTGTGCGCAAGATTCTCGTCGGAAAACCGCGGTCCAAGGGCGCGTCGCCAATCGCCTTCCGTGAAGTCCGCCGCGCTGCGAAAGCGTCCGGTCAACAGTCCTCGACCCAGCGGACTATACGCTACAAATCCGATGCCCAACTCCCGGCAGGCGTCCAGCACCGGGCCTTCGGCGTCGCGTGAAAACAAGCTGTACTCCGTCTGCAGGGCCGTGATGCGGGCCACGGCGGCCGCCTTGCGCAGCCCTACTGGACCCACCTCACTCAAACCCAAACAGCGAACCTTACCCTCCTTCACCAGTTGCGCCATGGCGCCCACTGTCTCTTCCACCGGAACCGCGGGGTCTACGCGGTGCAAATAATACAGATCGATCACATCGGTCTGTAATCTCCGCAGGCTGGCTTCGCAGGCTTCCTTGACGTACTCCGGACGACCGTTTACCCCCACGAATGTGCCGTCCGGCTGGCGCACAAAGCCAAACTTGGTGGCCAGCACCACACGGTCGCGCCTGCCCTTCAGAAACTGCGCCAACAACTCTTCATTGCGGCCGACGCCATACATATCGGCGGTGTCGAAGAAGTCAATGCCCAGGTCCATTGCCCTGGCCAGTGTACGTAAGCTTTCCGCGTCGTCCATGGGGCCGTAGAAGTCAGACATGCCCATGCAGCCCAGGCCCATCGCGGAAACCGAAATCCCATCCCGTCCAAGAGTGCGTCGTTCCATCTCTTCAGCATGCCACGATCGTTGCAGCGGCACAGCGCCATGGAATGGTTCGCCTGAGTGTGGCCGACGATTCCTGCGCTTGTAACGCCGTTGTTCGCATCTGAAGGGGGGAAAGCGATGTCGCACCCCAGCCAGCCGTCCCCGCCCAGTGATCCGCTGCAGCCATCCAGTGATCCGCTGCAGCCATACAGTGATCCGCTGCAGCCATCCAGTGATCCGCTGCAGCCATCCAGTCACCCGCTGCAGCCATCCAGTCACCCGTTGCAGCCATACAGCCTTGTGATGGCGTTCCGCGATCTGCCCGTCCTGGTGAACCAGATTCCAGAGTCCCTACCGGTCTCGCATCTGGTGGAGGAGCGCTGCCGCCAAGCCAACATCCCGTGCCTGGTGGACACGCGAAACCTACCCCCGGAGCGTAGCATGCGCAGTCTGCTACGGCCCGTGCCCCGCTTGCTGGATGTGGTGACTACCGTCTGGCCCAGCGCCGCAAGTTTGCGAGAGGTGCTGGGCGCGGATGGCCTTCTGGAACCCATCGCCGCATTGCCCCATGTATTGTTCTTCGCGCCGCGATTCGGGGTGCCAACCTTGGCGCAGGTTGAAAAGCGGCTAGCGCGGAAAGAGGCTCTGGGTCCATCCATCATGTTGGGCGATTTGGGCAACTGGCCCCCTGAACCTCCGGGGCCCATCGAATCGCTGGCGCATCCAGCCCGGGAGCAAATGGACGTCCACGAACAGCGTCTGCAGGCTGACCCTCGTCTTGCAGCCCTTCAATATGATCGCCGCGTGTTCACCGCCGCTGCCAACACTGCGAATGGCGATGTGAAGCCCGGCCTCCAATTCCACTACCACCAGCAGGACGGGCTGGTGTGGGCTTACTACGAAGGGCCGGGCATCGATCTGGGGATGCTAGTGGCGGTACAGGACGCGCACGGTCGCCTGCGCATGGCCTACCGTCACCTTAGCGACACGGATGCCTTCCGCAGTGGCGATTGCTTCTCTTACCCGGAGATTCTGCCTGACGGCTACTTGCGGATGCACGAGTTCTGGCGCTGGACGTCCGGTGATGGCAGCGCTGGCGAAAGCCGATTGCAAGAGGTTCAGGGCGTCACCATTGAGCGCAAGGTGAGCTAAGCTCGCTCTCAATTGCGCGCACCCCGTGCGCCCGCTTCCCTCTTTAGTCAGCCCGCTGAGCTGCGTTTCGTTCACTCTCCAGTAAACGCCGCTTGCGGTCCAAACCCCAGCGGTAGCCCGTGAGTGACCCATCCGCGCCCACCACGCGATGGCAGGGAATGAGAATCGCCGCGCAGTTGGTGGCGCACGCTCTGGCAACCGCCCGCGTGGCTTTGGCGTCGCCCAGAGCCGTCGCCAACCCTGAGTAGGTTCGTGTTTCTCCCGGCGGGATACGCTGCAGTGCTTCCCAGACACGCGCCTGAAAAGCGGTGGCGTACACATCCAAGGGCACCGTGTGCGCGTTGTGCGGATTCTCCAGCGCTGCCAGTACCGCGGCGATCCATCGCGGCGGGCCGGGGCTGACAATCGTTGCCAGCCCGTAGTCCCGGCGCAACTCGGCCTCCAAAGACTCGCGACACTCACCCACCCCCACGAAGCTCACCCCGCGTTCCGTGCCGGCAACCACCAGCAGGCCCAGCGCGTGCTGCGCTATCTCCACGCCTAGGGTAAGGCCCTTGCCTTTGCGCGCGAAGACGCCTGGCGTCATCCCCATCCGCGCCGGACCCGCCTCATACAAACCACGGACTGACCCATAGCCCGCCGCATACAGGGCGTCCAGCGTGTTGCTACTACCGCGCAGCGCCTCCTTGGCGCGATTCAGCCTTGCGCTTTGCTGGAACTGTCTGGGCGTTACTCCCAGGTGTTGCCGAAAGGCTTTGCGTAGTTCACGCTCCGCTACCCCCAGCATTTCCGCCACCCTGGTGATGGGCAGCGGGGACTCAGCCAGAAGTTCGCATGCGCGCGCCAATGCAGGAGGAAGCGTCGGGACCAACATCCCTTCAGCGTACGCGCACCCGGTGTGGGCGTCTATCCGCTTTCGGCCACGATGCCTCTTGCTTTACGGATTGATCTTTTCCGTCAAGGTGAGCGGTGCGTCCAATCGGAAATTCAAGCGGGTTTCCGATGGAATTTCGGCGGGCTTGCCCTTTGAGCCCAGCACCGTCCCGGCGCCCGCGCCCGCTCCCACACCGGCCCCGATTGCCGCCCCTCTACCTCCGCCAAAGATCGCGCCCAGCGCCGCGCCAATGCCGGTTGCGATGCCCACTTTGGCCACATCGCCCTTCGTGGATTTCTCCGCGTTCATCGTGAAGGTTTGTGTTTGCACCGGAACCGTCTGGCCGTCTGAGGTGTTGATGCGCGTCAGTTGCACCGCCAGTGAAGCCGTGCCCTTCACGCGTCCGCTATCCACCACCTGCACCACACGACCCTCAACCTTTGAACCGCGTTCAGCAATCACCAGATCCTCGTGAACCAGTGGCTGGTCCAGGGTGCCGGTGAAGCTGTCGTCCACGGTTGCCGACTCAGATGAAATCATGCGCGTGGTGCGCACCGTGAGGATGGTGCCCGCGGGCAGAACCACGGTGCGTGGCGGCTCAACTGCCGCGCTGGATGCGGAAGCCGCGGACGGCTTCGGCGTCGGGTCAGCCCGCTCCGGCCGCATCAGCTCGTAGCGGTTCTGCGAGTCCTGTCCGGGTTCCGGCGGCTTTGGCGTGCTCCACGCTTCGCTTGTGGAGGTTGGCGGATCCACCACGATCGGCGGTGGGGTCGTCACTGGTGCGTTGGCGGGGTTGGTGGCCACAACGGTTGGGGCTGACTTTGGCGCCGACGGCAATGGCTTTGTTGCGGGTGACGGCTTTGCGGAGACCGACGGCTTTCCGGCGGATGCGGGCGCCGACGCGGCACTCCGCGAGGCAGGCGCTCCTGCGGTGGGCGCTCCCGCGGTGGGCGTGGGACTCAGCGGCGCGCTGTTTGCCTTGCCAGCGGCAGTCGCCTCTGCCACCACAGGCATCGCCTCCGTGGACGCAGTCATCCCCTCAGTGGACGCAGGCATCGCCTCCGTGGATGCCGTCATCCCCTCAGTGGACGCGGGTGGGGAAGTCGGCGTCTCCGCGGCTGCATCGGAAACGCGCTCACTGGCGACGGCCGGGATCGGAGCCGGATCCAGACCCGCCTTGCGGTCCTGCATCAGGTTCATCGCCAACAAACCCGCCACCAGAATCAATGCCGCTAGAATGCCCAATTGAACGTATTTCATGGTTCCCACCTACCAAAAGACCGATGGCGAACCAGACGTGCAGGCACGCAGTCCCGCCTCAGCCCTTCCTTTACCATTGCACTCTTTCGACGTGGAGCGCGGTGGCCGCGTTTCCGATCCTTCCATAATCTCCCATACCCTGTCCACCTGAGCCCGCCCGCCACCTGAGCCCGCCCGCCACCTGAGATAGTATGAGGAACTGGCGGCGCGGCCGGCCAAGCCGCCCCACCAATTTCAGATTCTCCCCGGAGGAACCCATCCATGACCCCTGGCGTGACGCCTCATTTCTCCATTGCCCGGCGCCGCTTCCTGCAAAGTCTGCCCGGACTGCTGGCCATCCAGGCATTGGGTCAGGATGGCCCCGACATCGTCAATCAGAAGCCAAAGCGCGTAGGCCTGATCGGTGCAGGCTGGTATGGCAAAAGCGATCTCTGGCGATTGGTGCAGGTGGCGCCCGTGGAAATCGTCTCCATATGTGATCCCGACAAGCGCATGCTGGACGGCGCGGCGAAGCTGGCTGCGGAACGCCAACGCTCTGGCAAAACCCCGCGCACCTACACCGACTACCGGCAGATGCTTCGCGAGAAAGACCTCGACATCGTCCTGATTGGCAGCCCTGACCACTGGCACGCCCTGCAGGCCATCGCCGCCATGGAGGCGGGCGCGGACGTCTACTTGCAGAAGCCCATCAGCGTGGACGTGCTGGAGGGCGAAGCCATCCTCGCCACTGCCCGCAAGCTGGGACGTGTGGTCCAGATCGGCACACAGCGCAAGAGCACGCCCCACCTCATCGACGCCAAGAAGCAGGTGGTGGACGCAGGCCTGCTTGGCAATTTCGGCCACGTCGATATGTGCTGCTACTTCCATATGCGCGCCAACGGCAACCCTCCCGTGGAGGCCGTCCCCGATTGGTTCGACTACGACCTGTGGACCGGTCCCGCGCCCTTGCGTCCCTACGATGGCCTTCCCCACATCCGCTGGTGGCGCACCTTCATGGAGTATGGCAACGGCATCATGGGCGATATGTGTGTCCACATGTTTGATACCGTGCGCTGGATGTTGCAACTGGGCTGGCCCCAGCGCATCCAGTCCACCGGTGGCATCTACCTGCAGAAGGAAGGCAAGAGCAACATCGCCGACACCCAGTCAGCCACCTTTGAATACCCGCAATTCCACTGCAACTGGCAGCACCGGAGTTGGGGCGTTCCGCCCGATCCGGATTACCCCTGGGCGCTCTTCCTGCACGGAGAAAAGGGGGTTCTCAAGGCCAGCACCATGCGCGCCGATTTCGTACCTTTCGACAAGAGCCAGAACACGCTTCACTTCGATTGCTTCTTTGAGCGCCAGAAGTATCCGGAGGATCTCACCGAGGAGCGCATCGAGCTGAACGCCGCCCCGGCCACCCGCCTGCACATGCTGGATTTCCTGGGCGCGGTGGCTCGCCGCAGCCGCCCCGTGGCGGACATCGAAGATGGGCACATCTCCACGGCCAGTTGCATCCTTGCCAATCTCTCCATGCAACTGAAGAGCCCCTTGGTGTACGATCCCAGGCAACGCGTGGTTGTAGGTAACCGTCGCGCCACAGAACTGCTGGCGCGTCCCTACCGCAAGCCCTGGAAGCGTCCCCAGTTGGTCTGAGCGGGGACAATGCTTTCCAGCGATGCCCCGTTGTCTACTGGCGATGCCCCCTCATCCACCAGCGATGCCCTGGCGCCAACAGCCGGGCGGGGTTGCGTTGCCTTGTCGCCCTGCGTACGATCAGAACGTCATGCCACTCGAAACCATCCTGTCCCAGCGCGCGCTTTCGCGCCGCGGCTTCCTTTACGGCGCCCTCGGAATGGGCACGGTTGCGGCCCTCCCCGCGCGGGCCTCGCAGTCCCGCACACGAAAGCCCAACATCCTTCTGATCCTGGTGGACGATTGGGGTTGGACCGACATGGGCGCCTACGGCAGCACCTTCTACCAGACTCCCCATCTGGACAAGCTGGCGCGCGAGGGTGTGCGCTTCACGAACGGCTACGCCTCCTGTCCAGTCTGCTCCCCCACCCGCGCCGCGGTCATGACCGGCAAGGCCCCACCCCGGGTGAACATCACTGATTGGATTCCCGGTCGCCGTCAACACCCCTTCTCGCCCATCCTCACCCCTGAGGACAGCGACCAACTGGCCCTGGAAGAAATCACCATTGCCGAGATGCTAAAGCCCCTCGGTTACGCCACCGCCCACATCGGGAAATGGCACCTGGGCGGCGATGGCTACGAGCCCACCAAGCAGGGTTTCGACGTGAACATCGCGGGTACCGACAAGGGTTCCCCTCCCGGCTACTTTGCTCCTTACCGCAGTCCGCTTCCCGGGATTCAGGATTCCCCATCGGGCGAGTTCCTCACCCGCCGCCTCTGTGACGAAGCGGAAAAGTTCATTGAGTCCAGAAAGGATCAGCCCTTCTTTCTCTACTACCCGCTCTTTGCCGTCCACACCCCGCTACAGGCTGAGGCTGAGGTGATTGCCAAATACGCCAAAAGCTCCAATTTCATGGAGTATCAGCGGAACCCCGTCTACGCCGCAATGGTAGAGAGCCTGGACGATACCGTGGGTCGGCTGCGCGCCAAACTCGCCGTGCTGGGGCTCGACAAGGACACCATCATCCTGGTGACGTCGGACAATGGCGGGCTGATTTATGAGGGCAAAAGCCAGGTTCCCACCACCTACAACCGCCCCCTGCGGGCGGGCAAGGGCCATTTGTATGAGGGTGGGGTGCGTGTGCCCTTCATGGTCTACGACCCATTGGCCAAGCCGCGCGTGGACGATACGCCCGTCATCAGCACTGACCTTCTACCCACGATTGCTTCCTACACCGGCGCCACGCCCCCGTCCGGCATCGATGGCATCAGCCTGCGGGCGTTGGTCCGCGACAACCGCCGCCCCGCCGCGCGCGACCTCTTCTGGCACTATCCCCACTATTCCAATCAAGGAGGCTTCCCCGGCGCAGCCATCCGCTCAGGCGAATGGAAACTGGTGGAGAACTACGATTCCGGCGCCATTGAGCTTTACAATCTGCGAACCGACCTGCGTGAGGAAGACAACCTCGCCAGGGCCAACCCCGCCAAGGTGCGGGAATTGCAGGCCAAGCTGGATCGATGGCGCACGCAGGTTGGCGCGAAGATGCCCACGCGCAACCCGGATCACGATCCAACCAAGGCGGACCAGGAACTCACTGGGTCCCGGCGCGAGAACCAATAGCAGGTGGCCCTCTCCCACCCGCCGTCCACCGCGCAGCCAAGCTGCCCACGAACCGCGTGCAGGCGCGCCGCTTGCCGCGCCCGTGTCCGCTCTGGTAGATAATGAACACGTGATGCGTATCCTGATTTGCACTTTCGTTCTCGCGATCCTTGCGGCTTCCCTGGGCGCGCAAGAGGTGAAGCAGCTCTTCGATGGCAAGAGCCTGGATGGCTGGCGCCAGGTGGGCTACGACCAGTTCGTGGTGGAAGACGGCATGCTGAAGACCACCGGCGGCATGGGACTGCTGTTCTACCAGCGGGAGGCCTTCGGCGATTGCACCGTGAAGGTGGTGTTCAAGACTGCTGGCGGTCGCGCCAATTCCGGCGTCATCATTCGCCTGCCAGAGCATCCCACCGATGCCTGGTATGGCGTGCATAATGGCTACGAAGTGCAGATTGACGCAGGTGGCGACGAGTGGCATCGCACCGGCGCCATCTATTCCATCAGCCGGGCGACGGCTGAAAACCAGAAACCCGCCGGCGAGTGGAACACCATGGAGATCGGCTTGCGCGGCAAGAAGACCACCATCCACCTGAACGGGGTGCTGGTGAATGAGTACACCGAGGGGCAGGAGGTGCCTCCACGGAAGATCTGGTACGAGCCCGTACGTGGCGCCCGCCCGGACGTGGGCTACATCGGCCTGCAGAACCACGACGAGGCGTCCACCGTCTACTTTAAGGAAATCAGCGTTTCCCGGTAGGGGGCTCCGCAGCCGAAATCCCGTAGGCGCGCAGCGCGTTTGCGCCCAGCAACTTTGCCCGCAGGCCCTGGTCTCGCGGTCCCAGCGCCTGGGTAAACCGGGCCAGGCATTCCTTCCAGGCATGGCTGGGCAGGCAGTATGGCCAACCGCTGCCGAAGATCAGCCGGTCGGTCCCCAGCGTATCCAGCAGGAACTGGAACAACGCCGTCAACTGCGATACCGGCCACATCCGGGTAGGGGACCGGTAGAGCCCCCCCAGCTTCACAAACACCTGCGGATAAGGCGCCAGCGCGCGCATTGCCTGCATCCAGGCGCTCAGCGCGTCATTGCCCGTCGGCGCGCCTGCCAGGTCCGCCAGCACCACCCGCCCCGGGGCGCTCGCCGCCATCGCCGGGAGTGCTTCCCAGGCCAGCTCCGTTCCCATCGGCAGCAGTTCCAACGTCATGTCCCGCGTGTGCGCCCACTGCTGCGCCTGGCGCCAGCTTGGCTCTGTGTCGTCACCCTTGGCGGGCATCGCCGCCCACACGCCGCACAGCTTGTTGGCCCGCAGCAGGGAAGCCGTTGCCGCGCGCGCCGGGACTTCCTCGCACCATCCCACGGTCATTCCCAACAGCCAGGGGTTTGCCATGGCCCAGTCCGCCCCTTGCTGCTGCTCGGCTTCACTCCAGCCAGCGCTCACCAGAACCGCGCCATCAAAGCGGCTCCGGTCCAGGATGGGCTTGAGATGCTCTGGCAAATACGCGCGCTCTTCCCCCGGAAAGGATGCGTGCTGGCGCGCCCCCGCTGGTGCTTGCCGCCAGAGGCTGACGTGAGCGTCGATGCGTGCATCTTCCGGCAGCCGCTCCGTTGCCACTTCGGACTCGCTCATCCTCATCAACCCAACAGCGCGGCGATGGCGTCGGCATCGTGCGGAACTACCGTCGGGCGGTTGCCGAAGGTGCTGGCCAATCGCTGCCCGTGCGGATCATCCAGTGCGCCGGTGTGATAGCGGTAGACGTAGTCAGGGTCCTTCAGCACGTGGCCAGTCAGGATTCCCACCACCTGCTCCTGCGGCTGAATTACTCCTGCCGCCACCAGCTTTCTGATGCCCGCCAGTGAGGCCGCCGACGCAGGTTCGCATCCAATGCCACAGCGTCCAATCACCGCCTTGGCATCCGCGATTTCCTGCTCCGTCACACGCTCCACCACTCCGTGTGTGCCGTACACCTCGTGTAGCGCCTTCGGCCACGACACCGGGTCGCCAATCTTGATGGCGGTGGCCAGCGTTTCCGGTTTTGTGTTCGGCGTGAATTCGCAGCCCCCTGATTGGAACAGATCCACGAACGGCGAGGAGCCCTCAGCCTGAATCACCGCCAGCCGCGGAGCCCGGTCAATCAGGCCCCACTGCAACATCTCGCGTAGCCCTTTCCCGAAAGCCGCCGTATTGCCCAGATTGCCTCCAGGCAGCACCACCCAATCCGGCGCCTGCCAATCCATCTGGTCCATCATCTCCACCATGATGGTCTTCTGCCCCTCAATGCGGAATGGGTTGATGGAGTTCAGCAGATAGATGCCCAGCCGTTCGGCCAGCTCACGCACCAACGCCAGTATCTGGTCGAAGTTGGCCTCCACCTGTAGCGTGCGTGCCCCGTATTCCAGCGCTTGCGCCAGTTTGCCGTAAGCGATATTGCCGTTTGGGATGAAGATGATAGGCTGCAGTCCGCCAGCGCTGGCATAGGCCGCCATCGACGCCGACGTGTTCCCCGTCGATACGCAGGCCACCCGCGTCATGCCCAGCGCCCGCGCCTGCGCCACGCCGCAGGTCATTCCGTTGTCCTTGAAGCTCCCCGTGGGGTTGTAGCCCTGATGCTTAAACCGCAGCGTGTCCAATCCAGCGAACGCCGCCGCGTGGGGCGCCTCCAGCACCGGAGTATTGCCTTCGCTTAGCGTCACCACGTGGCCGAAGTCCGGCCAGAACGGCAGCAGTTCCCGATAGCGCCAGACACCGCTTCGGTCCAGCGGATCATTCGACATCCGTCGTTCCCGCCACAGCCGTTTCAGCGCCTCCGCGCCGGGGCGTTCCCCTGTAAGTTGGATCTCCAACAGCGATCCCGAGACCGGACTCGTGTAGATCACTTCGTCCAGGGGAAAACGTTCCGTCTCCGGGTGAGCAATAGCAACCAGTTCAGCGGGCATCAGCTTCCAGTATACGGGCCTGCCTTCAACCGCGGCACGCGCGCCGCGCTTTGTACGGGGCGACGTATCGCCAACCCCTCCCCGCTGGCTCCGCCGCCCCACGGAAACCCCAGCCCACTCACCCTGTCACGGAAATGTCATCCTCGTGGAATTCACTTGCATCACCGCGCAATCACCTGCAAACTAGGGATACCGATAGATAAGGAGGCGTATGGCGCCACCCAAGGGTTTGTATGTAGCAGCGTTAGTGCTCATCATTGGACTGTTCACCGCATCAGCCCACGCCGCCGATTGGATCAAGCTTCAGTCGCCGCACTTTGAGTTATTCACTTCACAATCCGAGGACGCCGGTCGCCAGGCGCTCGCGCATCTTGAGCGCTTGCATGCGGCTTTCCGTCAGCCTGCCGCCTCCCCTGGCGAGGCCTTCCCTCCCGTCCGCGTCATCCTCTTCAGCGGCTTCAATGAATTCGGCTTTTATAGCCCCGGAGGTCTGGCTAAGGCCTATTACGCCAAGCCACGAATGGGAGATCCCAATCGGAATTTCATTGTAATTAGCGGTTTCGATCCGGAATCCATCAGCATCCTCAATCATGAATTCAGCCACCTGGTTTCCTTCGAGAATCAGTGTCGCTTCCCCATCTGGTTTGAGGAAGGTCTGGCCTCGTTCTATGAAACCCTTGAGTTTCGCGATGGCCAGATGTTTGTGGGCGCTCCTCACGAGAAGCACCTAAAACTGCTGCGCAACAAGAACTTCCCGCTCATCGGCCTGGGCCAGTTGTTTCAGTTGACCTACCAGGGTCGCCGACGCTTTGCCGACGATCACATGAATGCCCTCTACGTGCAGGGTTGGGCCATCGTACATCTGCTCTCCACCAATCCGAAGTTCGCAGGCAGGTTCCCGGAGTTTCAGCGGGCGCTGGCTGCGGGCGAGCCCACCCATGAAGCGCTGGGACGTATCTACGACACCACAGCGGCGCAACTCCGGGAGGATTTTCTGCTCCACATCAAGCAGCCCGGCGCCACCGCCAAAGCCCAACCGCTCCCCTCCACGGTGGACCCCTCCACCTTCCAGCGCCTTCCCATGCAGCCTTGGGAGAGTCGTCTGGCCACCACCGAACTGCTGGTGACGCTGCGCAAAGACGTCGAGGCAGAGAAGGACTACACCGACCTGCAGCGCGAGTTTCCGCAGGTCCCGGAGATCGACGAAGCCTTCGGCGCCTTCAAGGAAGAGTGCGGCCACAAGGCAATGGCCGTCCGCCATTACCGCTCCGCCATTGGCAAGGGAAGCCGGAACCCGGAAACCTATCTCCGCCTGGTCACGCTGCAGGGTACGGGCGACCTCAACCAGGCCTTCTCGCTCCTGGACGAAACGGTGCGCCAGCAGCCGGAGAACTGGAACATGCGCTCCTCCGCCCTCCACTGGGCGCTTCGCCACCGCCGCTACGATCAGGGCGCCTCTTATGCGGGCAGTTTCGATACCGCCCCGCGGCAGGCTCCTTTTGAATTCCATCTCGCCGCGGGCACGGCGCACTTGCGAGCCAGGAATCCAGAGGAGGCCAAGCGCTTCGCTGCACGCGCCAAGCAGCTTGCTGCTGACCTCGCCGACAACGGGCAGGCGGACGCGCTGCTGGCCAATGTGGAAACGGCCCTCACTCGTCTGCACGCTGCTGACCGCGTGGCTGCCAGCGTTGGCCTCCCCGCCCACCAACCCGGCAACGCGGACAGCCCCGCCGCGTCCGCGCCTGAGGATCCCGCCCTGAACGTTGACCGTTCTCAAGACCTTGCCATCGATGATCAGCGCATCAACCAGACCATGGAGGTCTTCGTCCGTAACCGTGGAGGCAAGGTGGTGGAAGGCACCCTCAAGGAACTCCGCTGCGCCGCAACGGAAGCCCTGCTGATTGTCGCCGCCGCGGAAGGACCCATCGCGGTGGCCATTGACGATCCCTCCAACATCCTCATCACCCGACGCCACCAACACCAGCCAAACCACGACTTCCGTTGTGGCCCCCAGAAGGCTGAGCGGGTGAAAGTAGGCTATCAGCCATCCGTGAAAGGCGCCCGCGTCGGCTTTCTGCGCATCCTTGAATTTGAGCCCTAGCCGCGTACTCAAATACCCTGGACGGTTTCGCTCATGCCTACGCCAGCCGCTGCTTCCCGTGGGCGTAGTACGATGACGCAAGCAACTGTCTTCAGTGGATTCAGTGCGGATAGGAGTTGTCGGTTGCAAGGTACGGTAGTTCAGGTCAGCACGTCGCCCGGCGGCATGCCCAATCTTCCGGTGTTGGAGGGCATCCTTGGGGTGGAGGGTTTTGCCGGTGACGGCTGGAACAATCGAAAACTGCATGGCGGTCCACTGCAGGCGGTCCTGCTGGTGGCCATGGAAACGCTGGACCACTTGCGCGCGGAGGGCTTCCCCGTGTTCCCCGGCGCCATCGGCGAGAACATCACCACGCAGGGGATTCCCTTTGCCGCGCTCCGTCCGGGCATGCGCTTCCAGGTGGGTGAGGCCGTCATTGAACTCACCAAGATCCGCACGCCCTGCGCTAAACTCGACGTATTCGGCCCCGGCATCCAGCAGCAGGTTCATGATGCGCAAGTGAAGCGTGGCGACACCAGTTCCCCTTGCTGGGGCCGGAGTGGCTTTTATGCCAAAGTGCTGCACCCGGGCGTTGTTCGCGCTCTTGACCCCATCACGCTACTGTCCGCTTCGCCGGACCTTGAGGTTGGCGCGAGCACCGCTTGAACCCACGCCCGCATTGGAATTCCATGGACACCCTGCTCCACTCGCAACGCTTCCAGGAGCCAGACAAGGCTGCATCCACGATGCAGGCCTTCAGCGAGTTCTTCAGCCCGGAAATCGTGCGAAAGTTGCACGTTCTGCTGGCCACGTCCCCGCAGCCTGACCAGGTGCTGCACTATCTTGACCGCATGCTCCATGAACGCCGACAGGTGCTCTTGCGCCTGGGCGCTTCCCCCAGCGGACTTCAGGCGATGATCGCCGTCTTTGGCCATAGCCGCTTCCTCAGTGACGCCGTCCTTCGCACCCCGGAGTGGCTGGAAGAATTGCTGAATACGCAGTCCCTGGATACGGCCCTCACCGCTGACCAGTTTGAGTGGCGCCTTGAGAACGCCATCAATGCGGAAACCTCCGGCCCGCCCTCCCCGGAAATGCTGGCTCGCTTTCGACGCAAACAGCTGCTGCGCATTGTGCTGCGGGATGTCTATGAGGTAGCCAGCGTCGCCGAAGTCGCCGAAGAGCTCTCCAACCTTGCCGACGCCATCCTGCGCGTGACCTGCCAGCGCATCTACGACGATCTGGTGCGGCGCTTCGGACAGCCGTTCGCCAGCACCGTCAGTGCCCCCCAAGGTGACACCGGCGACCAGGCGCCCGCCCCCATCCCCTGCTACCCCTGCATCCTGGCCCTGGGTAAGCTGGGCGGCCGTGAGCTCAACTACTCCTCTGACATTGACCTGATGTTCTTCTACACGGCCAACGGCGAGACCGATGGCCCCCGTTCCATCAGCAATAAGGAGTTCTTTCAGAAGCTCTCCCACCTGCTCTGCGACACCCTTTCCACCTACACCCCGGAGGGCATGTGTTACCGCGTGGACATGCGCCTGCGCCCGGAAGGCAGCCTGGGTGAGATTTGCATTTCGCTCGACGCCGCCAAGGCCTACTACAAGAACCGCGCCCGGGATTGGGAATTGCAGATGCTGCTGAAGGCGCGCGCCGCTGCCGGTAGCCCGGACCTTGGCGCGGAGTTCTTCCTCTTCGTGGAACCGCTTATCTACTCCACCACCCTGGACTTCAAGAAAGTGGAGGCCGTCAGCGAAACTCGCCTCCGCATTCAGGAAAAGGCCAGCCTGCAGCGCCGTTCCGCCGCTCATCTGGATGTCAAGCTCCAGCCCGGCGGCATCCGCGACATCGAGTTTCTCGTGCAATGCCTCCAGCGCCTGCATGGGGGACGGGATCGCTTCATCCGTCACGGCGGCACACTCATGGCGCTCTTCCGCCTCCACAGCAAGGGATATCTTTCCGATGCCGAATACGCTGTGCTCGCCTCGGCCTATCAGTTCCTGCGCAACGCGGAGCACCGCTTGCAGTTTGACCATGACCGCCAGGTCCACGTGCTGCCAGAGGATCCCGCGCAGTTGCAGGCCCTTGCCCGCAAGATGCCCCATGGCGAGTTGGGCTTGGCGCCCACGGCTGAGGATTTTCTGTCCGTCCTGCGCCGCCATCTCGCGGCGGTGCTCTCGATCCACGCCCGCGTGATCCATTCCCAGCAGTCTGCCTACTTCACGGAAGAAGGACCCCGCGATCTGTCGCCGCTTCCTGTCGCGGCAGCCGTGGCGCCGGACGGCCGCCCAGCCGCCGTCATGACCACCAATGCCCTCCGCTTCCTTGACCAGAAGGCCCCCCAAGTGGCGCAGCAGCTTCGTCGCCGCGCATTGCGCCGTGGCCATCATTACCTGGAGGCCTTCGCCGAAACCATCGTCGATCACGCTGAGTGGCTCGCTCTCCTCGATGGCGAACCCGCCTCGGTTGCTGACCTGCTTTTGATCTTCGAACTCAGCCCCTTCTTCAGTGAGCAGATCCTGCGTCGCATTGACTTCGTTTCGCAATTCCTGGCCATGCGCAACCCCTTGGGGTCTCACATCCCCTACGCGCATCTCACCACCGTGTTCGAGGAGCCCGGTGAGTTGCGGGGCTTCTATCATCGGGAACTCTTCCGCATTCTTGCCGAAAGCATCTGTCTCTCACGCCCCATCTTCGAGACTCTGGCTCGTTGTTCGGAACTCGCCGATGCGGCCATTGAGACCGCCTATCGCATCGCGCTCGCCCAGACCCTGGAGAAGCAGAAACCCTCCAACCCCGCTTATCAGCCCCATGACCAGATGATGGTAATCGCCATGGGACGGCTTGGCATGCTGGAGTTTGACCTTGCCAGTGACGCTGACCTCTTGTTCGTCCTCCCACCCAAGGACGCCAACGAAATCCCCTTCTGGCGCAGCGTTGCCCAACGCATCATCAGTCTGCTGTCCTCTTACACAGCCGAGGGCCTCGTCTTCGCCGTGGATACCCGCCTACGCCCCGACGGTCGTTCTGGCTCCCTGGTGCAGACCGTGGACAATTACCGGGCTTACTTCGAGTCCCGCGCCGAAGCCTGGGAGGGCCTGGCCTTCATGAAGAGCCGCCCGGTAGCGGGTGACAGCAAGCGTTGTGAGGCGTTCCTTGCCGAACTGCAGCAGGTTGACTGGCGCCGCTGGGGACAAAGCGGTCGCTCCCGCTTGGAACTTGCCCGGATGCGCGCGCGTCTGGAACAGGAGCAGGGCAGCGATAACCCGCTCAAGAGCGGCCGTGGCGGCTTCTATGACATTGACTTCGCGCTGCTGTACCTTCGCCTTCGTGGAGCCGGCATCTACTTCCCGGTGCTGAACACGTTGCAGCGCATTGACGTTGTGGAGAAGATGGGACATCTGGAACGCAGCGATGCTGAATTCCTACGCGATGCCGCCACCTTCTATCGGGCGCTGGACCACGGCATGCGGATTTCCACCGGCAAGTCCGGCGGCAAGATCCCCACAACCGGCCCTGCATCGGATATCCTTGTGGAGTTGCTGCAGAAATGGGTGCCAGACCATTTGCAGGATCAACCGCTGTCTCTGGAACTGGCCCAGATTCAAGACCGCACCAGTGCGTACTTCCAGCAACTGTTTCGCATCGAATAAGTGTCATGGCCAAGCTGCTAATCATCGCGCTCTGTGCCCTCACCCTCGGCGTCCCGCTGCTTCCGGCGGGGTCCAAGGGCATGAGCGCCCAGGATACCAAGACCATTCGAGAAGCCTTCGACGCCTTGTATCGCTTTCAGTTTGACAAGGCGCATCGCGCGGTCGACCGCTTCGTTGCCGTTCATCCCGACGACCCTCTGGGGTATGCCGTGCGTTCGTCGGTGGCGCTGTTTCAGGAACTCGACCGGTTGTCCCTGTTGGAGGGTGAGTTCTTCAAGGACGACGAAAAAATCAAGGACAGCAAGCGTCTCAAGCCCGACCCCGCCATCCGCCAGTTGCTGTTTCAGAACATTGCCAAGTCCCAGGCGCTCGCCGAAGCCCGGCTGGCGAAGGACGCTTCCGACACCAATGCGCTCTTCTGCATGACCGTCACCGAAGGTCTGCGCATGGACTACCTGGCTCTGGTCGACAAGAAGCACGCCGCCAGCCTCAAGCACGCCCGCACTTCGCAATCCTATGCCGTCCGCCTATTGAAAGTAGACCCCGAATTCTACGACGTCTATTGCACGACCGGCTTCAGTGAGTACCTGCTGGGCAGCCTGCCCTTCTTCATGCGCTGGTTCATCAAATTCGAGGACACTGAGGGCAACAAAGACGAGGGGCTTCGCAAGCTGCAGATTGCCGCCACCAAGGGTGACTACTTCAAGCCCTTCGCCAAGCTGTTGCTGGCCATCTTTTTTCTGCGCCAGAAGGAACCGGAGATGAGCGAGCGCTATCTGGCCCAGTACGAGGCGCTGTACCCGGAAAATCCCCTCGTACGCAAGGAACGCAAGAAGTTGATGGAACTCATCGCCAGCCGACAGGCGGCCCAACAGTTGGCCCGCTGAGGTTCTCTGATTCGCGGTGCTGCCCAGCAGGCCGCCAGGCCACCCATGTCGAATTCGCCATCCAGTCCGTCATCGCGCTTCCACTGGCCAGCCAGCCTCTGTCGGTTGGCTGGTTGCGCACTGGCGTTACTGCTACTCTGCGCACCCGTCGTCTCGCAGGTAATTGAATTCGAGAGCGGCGGTTTGCAATACCAGACCCTCACCCGCGAGGGCCTTACGGTGATGATTGCCCGATTGCCCGCAACCCTCCGCAGCTACTCCGTCATCCAGGTCTCCATCGCCAACGGTACCGCGGAAGACCTGATGGTGCAGCCAGAGGATTTCTTCTTTGAACGTCGCGACGGACGCAGGTTCCAGGCCTCTTCCGCCAATGAGGTGGTGCGTGAGTTCATCCGTAACCCCAACCGCGATGATGTCATCAAGCTCGTGGGCACCTATGAGATGAGCCTCTACGGCATGGCCCCTCGCCTGAACTCACGCAACGGGTATGAGAGCCGCAGGCAATCCGCCATCGCTGAGCTGTCCTTCAAGAACCTCAAGGCCGCCGCCGCTGCCAGCGCCATCGCCCTGGTGAAGACCAAGCTGCTTTCCGCTGACACCACCGATGGCGCGGTCTTCTTCCCCGCCAGCCACGGACCTTTGCAAAATGGCAGCGTGGTGGTGCGCACCCAAGGCAACCTCGAGTTCCGATTCAACGCCTTCCGCGAACCGCCCAATTCGCAATAGGCCCCTGGTCCGTTACTCTCCGCATCCTATCCTCATGGCCGATTGGAACCTCGCACTCGTCGATGTGGCCGCCTCCTGGGTGGTGGTGGCGCTGCCTCGCTATGTGCAGGCGCGCCTGCTGGCCGACAGCGGCGTCTATGGCCAGCCGGAACTTGCCGCGCGCGCCATCGACGAGCGCCTCAGCCTGGATCCCGTGCGACACACCAGCCTCCTCGGCACCCTGCTCGCACCGGCCCTCTGTTCCTTGATGAACCTGCCCGTCCTTGCCTGGGGAAAGCCTCTGGAGGCCGGGCATCCCGCGCAGCCGCGACTGGCCTTCCGGCTTTGGATGGCCACGCCCCTGGTGTACCTTGCCCAGGCTCTCCTGCTGGGTCTTTTGATGGCGTTGCTGGCGAAGGTCTATCTCGCCGGAGCCCCGGTTGCCGCCCGCGCCGCACAACTCTGCCTGCGCATGGCTGTAGTCAACTTGCTACCGCTACCTTTGTTGGAAAGCGGCGCCGCCCTCGCCGTTCTGCTGCGTCGCGCCCCTTTCCCCGCTTGGGTGGGCGCAGCGCTCTCCTGCCTGGCCCTGTCGCTATTGGTCAGCAGCACTACCTTCCGCGCAGCCGACCAACACCTCGCTCTTGCCTTCTTCTATCTCAGCCGACTCTTCTTGTAGACTAGCCGCGTCGCCGCCGCCTTCGCCCGCACCTTGCTATGGTGGCGACTGTAGAAGAAGTACACCAGCACGCCCAGCACCAGCCATCCCACCAGCCTTAGCCAGTTGCTCAACCCAAGGCCCATCATCAGCGCGCCACAGCTCAGAATGCCCATAATCGGCACGAAGGGAACCCACGGTGTGCGGAAGGGTCGCGGCACGTCCGGGTTGGAGGCACGCATCACCATGATGCCCGCGCACACAATCACAAACGCCAGCAGCGTGCCGATGCTGGTCATCTCGCCCACCACCTGAATTGGCGCCAGCGCCGCGAAGGCGCCCACGCCCACCGCGAAAATGATGTTCGTCAGGTAGGGGGTTCGGAACTTCGGGTGAATGCGCGAGAAGATCCCGGGCAGCAGCCCATCGCGAGACATTGAGAAGAACACCCGGCTCTGTCCCAACAGCATCACCAGAATCACGGATGTGTACCCGGCGATAATCGCCATCTTGATGGCCGAGTTCAGCCAGCGAAATGGGGTCCGATCCACAGCGGTGGCCACCGGCGCGGCATTATTCAATTCCGTGTAAGGAACCAGTCCGGTCATTACCAACGCAAATCCCACATACAG
>JALOKO010000172.1 GCA_025456495.1 Bryobacterales bacterium
ATCTATGGCTCTGCACCCGCCAACTCCTAGGCTCCACCGCTGTTTTCGCTTCACTGTTGATTCCGTTTGCGGCCCTGTCGCTGCTGGGGCAACAGGAGCATCCCGGGCCTGCGCAGCCACAACCGCCAGGTGGGCTGCCCGGCTACACACTCCGCGAAACCCCGCTGCGCCAGCCGCTGATGCTGCTGCGGGAAGGCAAGACCCAGGAAGCACGGCAGGAACTGCTGCGCCTGCAGCAGGCAAGCCCAAACGACGCCGAGATCTGGTTCCAGTTAGGGCGATCGCATCTGCTGGATTTCTACTCGATGCCGGACCCCAACAAGCGGCGCATCGCCTTGGGGCTGGCCATGGAGGCGCTGGGCGCCGCCATCGCCAAGGATGAGAATCACATTCCCGCCTTGCGCACCAAGGCCATCCTGCACGCACGTGCAGAACTCCTGTTCTACGACCCCAACCTTGCCTACAAGTACGCGTCCCGGGTGGCCAAGCTGGAGCCCCATGCCACGGAATACCTGCTTACCTTGACCGAGTGGATGTCCGGCGAAGTGCGCTTCAGCCATGATCACGGCCACGGCGGCGGCCACGGTAGCGGCCACGGTAGCGGCCACGGTAGCGGCCACGGTGGCGGCCACGGCGGCGGACAGGGCGGCGGACAGGGGCAGCGCGTGCCGCAGGATCCGCTGCTGGGTCTTGACCGCTCCATCGAAATCCTTGACCGGTTGATCGATCACGTTGTCCCGTTCAGCAACGAAGAGACGGCGGCCTACTTCCAGATGGGAAAGACACTGTCGCGGCGGGCCAGCTTCGCCGACGCCATCCGCTATTTCCAACAGGCCCTCACACGCACCCGTGTGCCGGCCCAACGCCTGGAGGCGCTCCGCGAGCTGGGCACCAGTCACTACCGGATGGGCGACCATGAAGGGGCTGCCCGGCATTTCTACGAGGCCGCCCAGGGAAGCGGCGATTCCATTGACCAGTGGCTGCTGAAGGTGGCCCTGGACCAACTGAAAGGGGAGCCGCCCCCCCTGCCCGCTCACGTGCGCTTCCCCCGTACGAAGCCGGCCTTTGATGGTGCGGCGCTGGACGCATTCGCCTTTGAGGATATGGCCGCCGAACTCGGCGTGGACCGCTTCGACGGCAATGGCACCTGTTCCTGGGCCGACTATGACCGGGACGGAGACCTGGACCTCTTCCTGGCCGGAGCGGGAACCTTCATGGCGGTCTTTCGCAACGATGGGAAGCGCTTCACGGAGGTGACCGCCGAAGTGGGCCTGGCCGGTGTGCCTTCCGGCTACAGCCTGAACCTGATTGACTACGATGGTGACGGCCAGACTGACCTATACGTCACCTACAACGGCTGGAACGGACCCATGCCCAATCGGCTGTTCCGTAACCAGGAGGGACGCTTTGTGGATGTCTCCGCATCCAGCGGA
Source organism: Bryobacterales bacterium (assembly GCA_025456495.1). GTDB lineage: Bacteria > Acidobacteriota > Terriglobia > Bryobacterales > Bryobacteraceae > JACTMJ01. Next base: position 1,434 of record JALOKO010000172.1, read on the forward strand.
TTGGCCGACGAGGGGGATGGCTTCGTTTCGTTGTGGGGAGACCTGGATAACGACGGCTGGCTGGACCTGGTGATCGCGAATGGCGTTCTGAAGGACGGCAGCATCCCACAGATCTATCGCAACCAGGGCGATGGCTCCTTCCGGAATGTCACCAAGGCGGCAGGGATTGATGAGCCGCCGCACTACGGGGTAATCGGCATCGCGCTGGGGGACTATGACAAGGACGGTGACCTGGACCTCTTCATCAATGGACTGGACAACGCACCCAACCGCCTCTATCGCAACGAGGGCAATTGGAGGTTCACGGAGATAGCGCGTCGAGCCGGGGTGACGCAACCCCCGCACAATGGCTTCGTCACCTTCTTTTTCGATTACAACAACGATGGCTGGCCGGATCTGTTGACTACCAGCCTGGCGCCCTGGGAAGTGGTGGTGGAGGGGCTGAAGGATGGCTACAAGCCCGCCAGCGCAAAGGAGGTCCATCCGGACGCCAGCCGGCTGTTTCGCAACAATGGCAACGGCACGTTCACCGACGTCACCTACCAGAGCGGACTCTACCATCCCATGGGGACAATGGGAGCCGGCGTCGCGGACCTGGATAACGATGGCTGCATTGACATCTACTTCGGCACCGGTGACCCTCAACTGACCCGCCTTGAGCCCAACCGCTTTTTCCGCAACCTTTGCAACGGAACGTTTCAGGATTGGAGCGACGCGGCAGCCTTTGCCCGGCACGGCAACAAAGGGCACGGGGTCTCCTTCGTGGACATCGACGGAGACGGTGACCTGGATCTGTACGCGCAACTGGGTGGACATTATCCGGGCGATATGGCGCGCAACGCTTTCTACCGGAACAAGCGGGGCAATCGCAACCATTGGCTGCGGGTGAAGCTGCAAGGCAAACGAGGGAACCGCGACGGGATTGGCGCGCAGGTGACCATGACGACCGGGGGACGCACCTACCACCAGGAACTGAAGGGTAGCGAAGGCTTTGGGGCGACGAATCCCATGGTGCTGCACTTCGGCATGGGGAAGCAGCAGACAGCGGAACAGGTAGTGGTGCGCTGGCCCAGCGGGAAGACGCAAGTGCTGCGCGATGTGCCCACGCGGCAGATGCTGACGCTGGCCGAACCCGAGTAGCCGCTTGTGCTCTCAGAACCGCGCCTATTCGTATCTCAGGGCATTCGCAGGGTCAAGCTGGGCCGCCTTGCGCGCCGGCACATAGCCGCTTGCCAGGCCGACCAGCAGCAGGAAAAACATTGAGAACAGCGTGGTCTCCAGTGACACCTGCAGCAGGATGTCGCCCTTGCCGGAGTCATCCTCAAACAGCGCGCCAAGCAGTGGCAACTGGCCAATGCTGAGCGCAATGAGAAACGCAGTAACCATACCCACCGCGCCGCCGGTGAAGGTAAGCGCAAGAGTTTCGGCCAGCACCTGCAGCATCACCTGGCCGCGGCGTGCGCCCAGGGCGCGTCGCAAACCAATCTCCCGCACTCGTTCGTTGATAGAGACCAGCATGATGTTCATCACACCCACGCCTCCAATGCCAAGCGTCAGCAAGCCAATGAAGATCAGCAGCACCTGCAGGCCGATGGTGATGCCATCGATGATGGGACGGAACTCCTCGCGATCCATCACGCGGAGGGCGCGTTCGTCCGTGGGGTCGAAGTTCTGGCGTTTGGCAATGGCGCCGCGCACCTGATTGATGGCCTCGCGCTGCAAGTCGAGTGTGACCGCGCTGAACACCAGGACGCTTGCGTAGCGGGTGTTCCAGATGTCGCCAGCCGTGGAATAGGGAATGAAGATGGAACTGTCGTCGCTGGAGAAGTAGTTGCTGAACTGAAGCTTGGGCGCCATCTCGCCAATCACCGTGAAGCGAGCGCCATTGATGTTGATGGTTTCGCCAATTGCCGGCCGACCGCTGAAGAGCTTCTTCTTGATGTCAGCGCCCAGAAAGGCGACGCGGCGCCTTTCCAGTAGGTCCTCCTCAGTGATCCAGCGGCCGTTGCTGGGCACTTGATTGCGCATGATGCCATAGGAGGGGTAAACGCCTCGGACGGCGGAGTTCTCGCGACGAAGTTCGTAACCGACATCGAAGCGGCGCACCGTCTCCAGGCTGATGTGCTTCACCAGCGTGCCTTCTGACCGAATGGCCTGGAAGTCTTCCATCGACAAGCGCACCGGTTTGCCAGCCTTTTCACCCCCTGCCTGGTTGCTGGTCTGCCCCGGCCACACAATGATGGCCGACTTCCCAAAAGCGTCGAAGGCCCGCACCATCTGTGTGCGGAACCCGTCCCCATAGGCAATCAGCAGAGCCACGGAGACCACACCCCACATCACGCCCACCATGGTGAGGATGCTGCGCGTAGGGTTGCGGCGCAGGGCGATCCAGGCTTGGATGAGGATTTCCCGGAACATGAGCTAGCCTCCTGCCTCGTGGCGCAGCGCCTCGATGGGGTCAATGAGTGCGGCTCTGGTGGCCGGATACAGTCCTGAAAGCAGAGCGATGGCGCCCAGCAGGACCAGGGACAGCACGCTGAACTCCCAGGCGGGAATGAGTCCGGCGAAGAACTGCGGCATGGGGAACGAGTTGACGAATGAGCAAAGGCCGTACGCAACCAGCAGACCGGTCCCACCGCTGATGGCCACCACGAACATCGTCTCCACCACGAACTGAAAGAGGATGGAACCCGACGTGGCGCCCACCGCCTTACGCAGGCCAATCTCGCGCGTACGCTCACGCACGGCAACCAGCATGACGTTCATCACGCCGATACCGCCAATCAGCAGGGTGGCGATTCCCACCGCGCCCAGGAAGTACTTCATCCCCTGGCTGAGTTGGTTGAAGGCCTTCGTGTTTTCGATAGTGTCCCAGATGTAGAGGGCGTTCTCATCGTTCGGGTCGCAATCGTAGATGCGGGCCAGGCTGAGGCGAAGTTCGCGCTTGCAGGCCAGATGATCATCAAAGCTACGGGCCGCCACCAGCAGTCGATCCACGTGCGTGGGAAGCGCGGGCGGCGGATTGGGGAAGTCTCCCAGCATGCGCGGGAAGGGGATGAACACCTTGCGGATGTCCTCGCCATCGTAACTGGAATCCTGCTCCTTGGGCAGCATCACGCCAATCACCTTGTAGGGCTTGCCGTTGATGGACACGGTTTGGCCCAGGGCGTTGCGATCGCCAAAGAGCTGCTTTCTGGCGTCGGAGCCCAGAAAGGCCACCGCGCGGCCTTCGTCGCAATCGGCCTGGCTGTAGAAACGGCCCTGCGCGACATCGATGCTGCGGATATCGGCAAAGGCGGGAAAGGCGCCCGTAACCATCAGAGTGGCGCTGTTGTGGCTGGATTGCACAGTGAGGTTGCGTCCCAGTTCCGGCATAATGTGCTCGCAACTAGGGCAGTACGGAGCGATTCTGGCATGGTCATCAGCCTGGAAGCGGATGGAGCGCCCGGCCCGCGTGCCACCCGCCTGCATGCTGGTACGGCCGCCAAACAGGATCAGCAGGTTCTTGCCGAAGCTGGCGGCAACCTTTTCCTGTCCTACCTTCAGGCCCTCCCCGGCCCCTGTCATCAGGGTGATGGAGACCACGCCCCAGGTGATGCCGAACATCGTCAGCAGGGTGCGCAGCTTGTGCGCCCACAAGGTGTGGACGGTGTCGACAAACAGATCCTTTAGGCTCATTCCCATGAGAGCAGTCCCATCACAGTAAAGGGTTTCTGGAGGTGCGGGGCACGCTAGGGGAGTGCGCGCGCGGCTATTGCAGGATGATTCGGTCGCCGTCCTTCAGGCCCGACGCCAACTCCGTCTTCACGCCGTTGGAGATCCCCAGTTCCACGGGGACACGCTTCTTGCCGGTCTTGCTGGCAGCGTCGGGCACATCCACGAAAGTCTTGCGATTTGCGTCATAAACCACCGCCGCTTCGGGCACCAGCAGGATACCGGTTTTCTCCTCCAGAATCACTTCGGCATTGGCGGTCATGTTGGCCTTCAACTCACCGCCCGGGTTGGCGATGGAGACGCGCACCTCAAACGTAGTGACGTTGTCCTTCTCAACACCCAGCGGCGAAATCTTGGTGACTTTGCCCGAGTACTTCTTATCCTTGAAGCTCTCGACGACGATGCGCGCGGGCTGGCCCAGATACACCTTGCCGATGTCTGCCTCATCCACTTTGCCCAGAACGTAGACATCACTCACATCACCCAGGGTCATCACCAATGTGGCCTGGGACCCCAGCACCAGAATGGAGGAAACGGCGTCGCCCACCTCCACATCGCGAGACAGCACCAGGCCGTCCATCGGGCTGACAATGGTGGAGTTACGCAGGTCCTCTTCGGCTCGTTCCAGCGCCGCGCGGAACTGGGCCACCATCGCCTTGGCTTTCGATACCTCCGCACGGCTTACACCCACGTTGCGCTGGGCCATAGCCTGCTTGTTGAGGGTCATCTGGTACAGCCGTTCGGTCTCGTCCAGCGTGCTTTGGGCCACCAGCTTCTGGGCGTAGAGTTCCTTGGTGCGCTGGACGTTCCGCTTGAGGAATTCGCTTTCCGGGTTCTCAGCTTCCACAAGATTGCGTTGTAGTGAGGCTTCCGCCGATTGCAGTGAGGCCTCAGCGGCCTGCACGGCGGCGCGCTGTTCGCGTACGCGGGCTTCGAGTTCCTCTTTGTCCAGGTCCGCCAGCAGTTGGCCGCGCCTTACCTGCTCACCATACTCCACGTAGAGTTTCTTGACGATGCCGCTGGCCTTGGATTTCACCTGCACCTTGGTGAGGGGTTCAATCTTGCCGGTGGCCACGACACTGCGGGCGAGATCGCCGGTTTCCACTGTGCTGAGCTTTGCCGGGTCGACGGTGGGGTTGCTGCGAAAGGCCGAAGAGACGGCCACGCCACCACCAACCAACACGGTAAGCACAACCAATATCCAAATCCAGCGGCGGCTCTTTCTCTTGCCATTCGTGGCCATTGTATCCTCCGGGAAATCGTGTGCTCCAGGAACGCGTATCCCCACGAACGTGGAGCGCGGCGGCGGCGCGGCCCCTGCCCACGCTCAACAGGGAAGCGTCTCGGCGGCAGGTCATCCGCCACCGGATGCCTCACCGGGGAATACGCGCTAGCGGGAGGGATGTTCCGCAAAAATCAGCAGGACCCAGCCAATTGCGTGGAACGCGACTGGTTCGGAGTGGAGCACTGCAGCAATTGCAGCATCCACGACAGCACCAATTCGTTCAGCCAGAACTTTGGAGTCTGGCGGGCCACAAAGCCCATGTGGCCACCATGAGGGACGGGGACGAACTGGATCCAGGGGTTGGCTTCCACCGCGGGCTGGCGATAGATTTCCATGGGGATGAAGGGGTCATCGGCGGCGTGGACCAGCAGCATCGGGACACGCACGTCGCCCAGAAAGTTCTGGGCGGATTGGGTGGCATAGTAGTGGGCTGCGTCGCGGAAACCGCCCAGCGGCGCGACAAAGCGGTCGTCCAACTCCCAGATGGTGCGCAGGCGATCCACGCCATCCAATGAGAACAGGTGGGGAAACAGGGCGTGCTTTCGGCGCAGGGTGGCCTTCATGCGCAGGACGAACTGTTTCTGGTAGAGCCAGTTGGACGGGCTCTGGATGGTGCGGGAGCACACAGCCAGGTCAATGGGTGTGGACACGGCGCAGACCCCGGCCAGCAATTGCCGATTGTCCTCAGCCAGTGTCCCGGCCAGTTTCGACACCTGGTTGCCACCCAGGGAGAAACCGGCCAGGAACAAGGGCAGGGAGTCCTGAGACCGCAAGTGGCGCAGCCAGGAGAGGATATCCACCACCAGTCCGGCATGGTAAAGGGCGGGGCAGTGGGCCTCAGTGCCGCCGCAGTTGCGCATGTTCATGCGATGAACGTGAAACCCGTCAATGAGCGCGCGCTGGGCGAGGCTGCGCATGTAGGAGCCCTCGCTGTTCCCCTCCAGCCCGTGCACCAGCACCAGATGCCCGCGGGCGGCGCCATCCGTTGACTGCGAAATCACACGCACCTGCACACCGGGCTCCGTGTCGAACATCCGGGCGCTCACCGGGAAGCGCTGCTCATCCAGAAAGGGACGGATGGCCACCGTGCTGAGAGTGGCCAGATGACCATTGCGGAACAGTGGATGAAAGGGTGGAATGGGGATGCGGGGAGGTGGCTGCACAGTGAATGGTTCCACAGCG
>JALOKO010000173.1 GCA_025456495.1 Bryobacterales bacterium
ATTTGTGGCGCCGGGCCTGGGACGGCTGGTGAAGCGCGAAACCAAAGCGCGTACCGGGCGCAACCCCGCGACGGGCGCCGCGATCAAGATTCCCGCCAAGAAGGTGGTGAAGTTCCGCATCGCCAAGGCGCTTCAGGACGCCATTGTGCCGCCGAAGGCCAAGAAGGCCGCAAAGTAACGACGCACGCCGCAACCCCGGCGCCACTCACGCCGCAACCCCGGCGCCGACCAAGCGGTAGAGATGTCTTGGTGGCCATCGGCCAGCTACATCGGCCAGCTACATCGGCCAGTGATATCGGCGAGTGCATAAAGGAAAAGCCCCGCGGTCGTTTCGCGGGGCTTTTTCGATCTCATTCGATCTCACGAGTTGGGTTTCCGGTCAAGTGCGTGGACCGGCCAACCGCCTGGGGGAACGCGTCAGGGGAGGCTTAGCTTGCCTGCTTCTTTTCCTGTTCCGCGTCTTTCTTCTGCTCGTCCTTGAGTGCCACCTTGAAGTTCTTGATTCCTTCTCCAAGGCCCTTGGCGATTTCCGGGATTTTCTTGCCGCCGAATAGCAGCACGGCAATGCCCAGAATGATCATCAGTTCCCATACGCCGATTGAGCGCATTCGGCCTCCTTACAGTAGTCCTTCCTATTGTAGGGACCTGCAAAATAAGGCGTCAACCAATGCCGAGACCATTCGGTGCCCTTCGCCCCCACGCGGCGCCCTTGCGCACTGGCTTTTCGCGCGGACCGCCAACAGGGGAACAGCCTCTCTCGATGCGCCGGAATGCGCGTCTGCGCAACTTCCGTCCGGGCCTTGGCGCAGCCGCATGGCCCAATTCGCCGACAGGCCGAATGAAGCGTGTCGGCTTCATGCTAGAATTCAGAAGTTTGTGGACCTTTTTGGAGGACAGGCATGACGCCCGAGCAAGTTGAAACCAAAGTAAAAGAGATCATCGTCGAGCAACTCGGCGTGGATGAGGGGCAGGTAGAAGGCAAGGCTTCCTTTGTGGAAGACCTGGGCGCGGACTCCCTGGACATCGTCGAACTCGTGATGGCTTTTGAGGAAGCCTTCGAGATGGACATCCCCGACGAAGACACTGAGAAGATCACCACCGTTCAGAACGCCGTGGACTACATCGCCTCGAAAAAGAAGTAAGTCCAGGAAGCGACCGGGGAGGGCCAATGGATGCCTAGGCCTCCCGCCCCCGGATGCGGATCGCGCAGGAAGCTTCCGGGGCATCAGCACCGCGCAGATTTAGGCAAACCGCGCGGATTTAGGCAAACCGCGCAGATTTAGGCAAACCGCGCAGATTTAGGCAAACCGTGTGGATGCAGGCAAACCGTGTGGATGCAGGCCGATCACGCGGATTCCCCGGCCGGTGTTTGATGGCCGACGCGGGTTGGCCGATGCGGGTTGGCGCCGTTGGCTCACCACGCACTCAGCCTGGATGCCTGCCCTTGGTCGCGTCGCGCGGAGTGTGAGGCTTTCGCGGCCACCCATCGTTGAAGGAGTGAACGGATTGGGACGCAGAGTTGTAGTAACCGGAATCGGACTCAGTACCCCCGTTGGTGAGACGACCGCCGCAACGTGGAGCTCCATCCAGGAGGGTGCGATTGGCATTGACAGGATCACCGCGTTTGATGCCTCCCAGTTTGCCTGCCACATTGCCGGCGAGGTGAAGGGGTTTGACGCCACCCGGTTCATGGAGAAGAAGGAAGCGCGCAAGATGGGGCGCTTCATTCACTTCGCGATTGCCGCGGCGGACGAGGCAGTAAAGCAGTCCGGGGTGCAGTGTACCGACGAAAACGCTGAGCGTGTGGGCGTCTACATCGGCAGCGGCATCGGGGGCTTCGAGATCATTGAGCGCGAGCATCAGGCCCTCATCGATGGCGGTCCGCGGCGCATCTCCCCATTCTTCATACCCGCCACCATCGTCAATCTTGCCAGTGGGCAGGTGTCCATCCGGATTGGCGCCAAGGGTCCCAACTCCGCTGTCGCGACAGCCTGCACAACCGGCGCGCACGCCATCGGGGACAGTTTCAAAATCATCCAGCGCGGCGACGCGGACATCATGGTGTGTGGAGGCGCTGAGGCGGCCATCACTCCCATGGGTATTGGCGGATTCGCGGCCATGCGTGCCCTCTCCACTCGCAATGATGATCCGAAGCGCGCCTCCCGCCCTTGGGATAAGGACCGCGATGGCTTCGTCGTGGGCGAAGGCGCGGGCATCCTGGTTCTGGAAGACCTGGAATCTGCACGGCGGCGCGGCGCGGAGATCCTGGCTGAGATGGTGGGTTATGGCATGAGTGGCGACGCCTATCACATGACCTCTCCCCCCGCCGACGGTGAAGGAGCCTTTCGCGTCATGCGCAATGCCCTGCGCGACGCCGGCCTGAATCCTGAGCAGATCGGCTACATCAACGCGCACGGCACCTCCACCGAAGTGGGCGATCGCATTGAGGTGGAGGCCATCAAGCGCTGTTTTGGAGACCACGCCTACAAGCTATGCGTGAGTTCCACCAAGTCCATGACGGGCCACCTGCTGGGGGGCGCGGGGGGCATTGAGGCTGGCTTCACCGTTCTGGCGCTTCGCCACCAGATTCTACCCCCAACCATGAACCTGGAGCATCCCGACGAAGGCTGCGACCTGGATTTCGTTCCCAACCAGGCCCGGCAGGCGAACATCGAGTACGCGCTGTCGAACTCCTTCGGATTTGGCGGCACCAACGGCAGCATCATCTTCCGTAAGTTCTAGATCTTCCTTTCGCGCCACGGACGCCCGTTGTGGAACCCGCTGCGGCCCGCAGCCCATCCGGGCTCTGGCATTCCGTGACCTCCTGGTTCGTTTGAGGCTCCTGGCGCTCTGGTCCCGATTGGCGCTCTGCTAGAATCGTGGGTTCATGTCCACCCGCGTCAGCATCTTTGTCACCTGCCTGGTTGACCAACTCTTTCCCAAGACCGGATTGGCGATGGCCACGGTTCTGGAGCGGTTGGGCTACTCCATCGAATTTCGCGAAGACCAGACCTGCTGCGGCCAGCCGGCCTTCAATAGCGGTTTCCGGGACGAGGCGCGCACCGTGGCCCGCCACTTTCTGAAGGTCTTCGCCGACGCTGACTACGTTGTACTCCCCAGCGGATCCTGCACCGCGATGTGCAGCCACCACTTCAGTGAACTCTTCCGCGATGACCCTGCCGCACTGTACCAGGTACATGCCCTGGAGCCGCGCATCTGGGAGTTTTCGCGCTTCCTGCTGGAAGTGGCCAAGGTGGACGATGTGGGCGCCAGCTTCCCTGGAAGGGTGACCTATCATGATTCCTGCCATGCCTTGCGGGAGTTGAGCATCAAACAGGGTCCACGCACGCTGCTTCGCAAGGTGCGCGGTCTGGAATTGGTGGAGATGGACACCGCGGAAGAATGCTGCGGCTTCGGGGGCACCTTCTCCGCGAAGTTTGCTGAGCTTTCCGGGGCCATGGCGCGGACCAAGGTGGAGAGCATCCGACGCACCGGCGCTTCCGCTGTGGTTTCCATTGATTCCAGTTGCCTGATGCAGATTCAGGGCGCGATGCGGCGCGAGGGGCTAAAGGTCCAGGCCTTGCATCTGGCCGAGGTGCTTGCCGGAGGTGCGCAATGAAGGAAATCACCGCGATTCAGCCCCAGTTGCATCCGGCGCTGGACAATCCCAAGTTGCAACTGGCCATCTATACGGCAACCGGCCGCCTGGTGGATAAGCGGAAGGGCACGGTTGCCGAGGAATCCCTGCCGGACTACCAGGAACTGCGCAGCCAGGCCAATGCGCTGAAGCGTCATGCCATTGACCATCTGGACTACTACCTTGAATTGTTTCAGCGCAACGTGGAGGCCAACGGCGGCAAGGTGATCTGGTGCCGCGATGGCAAGGAAGTGGTGGATTTCCTGCTTGGATTGGCCAAGCAGCGGAAGTCCAAGGTGCTGGTGAAGTCAAAGTCCATGACCACCGAGGAAATTCACCTGAATGAGCACCTGGAGGAGCACGGGCTGGAGCCCGTAGAGACGGATCTGGGCGAGTATATCCTACAGTTGGCGCACGAGAAGCCCTATCACATCGTGGCGCCGGCCCTGCACATGACCCGCTACGAAGTGGCCGACATCTTCGAGGAGAAGCTGAAGATTGAGCGGGAAGAAGTTCCCGAGAAGCAGACGCAGATTGCCCGTGGCATCCTGCGCGAGAAGTTTCTTGAGGCTGATATCGGGGTGAGTGGGGCGAACTTCCTGGTGGCGGATTCCGGTGCCGTGGTGCTGGTGGAAAATGAGGGCAATGCGCGGCTTTCCACCACGGCCCCCAAGGTGCATGTGGCGGTGGCGGGAATCGAAAAGGTGATCCCCAGGGCGCAGGACCTGGCCACCTTCCTGAAGCTGCTGGGGCGCAGTGGCACGGGCCAGCCGCTCACCGTGTACACCTCGTTCCTGGCGGGTCCGCGACGCGAAGGCGAGATTGATGGGCCGGAAGAATTCTATGTCGTGCTGCTGGATAACGGCCGCACCAAAGTGCTGCGCGATGCCGACAAACGACAGGCGTTGTTCTGTATCCGCTGCGGGGCCTGCCTGAACATCTGTCCGGTCTACCGGCGCATTGGCGGGCACAATTATCCGTGGGTGTATTCCGGCCCGATTGGCGCCATCCTCACCCCGCAATTCGAAGGGCTGGACAAGAATCCGTGGTTGCCCCACGCCTCCAGCCTCTGCGGCGCCTGCGGTGAGGTGTGTCCGGTGAAGATTGAGATTCCGCGCATGCTCCTGGAACTGCGCGCGGACATTGAGGCGGAAAAGGCGGCCAAGGGGGAGGACAAGCTGGAGAAGTTGGGTTTCCAGGCCTGGGCCCGGCTGATGAGCAATCCGATGCTTTACCGGGCCGCCAGCGCGGCAGGGAGCTGGGTGCTGCAGGATGCCGGAGACGGGGGATGGGCCTCGCAGCTTCCCTTTTTCCTCAACGCCGGACCAACCAAAGGCTGGCTGTCGCAACGGGACCTCCCGTTGCCTGCCCCGAAGAGCTTTCGCCAATTATGGAAAGATCGCCTCCGACAGCCCCCCTCCAGCGTGCCGGTCCGCCAGCAGGATGCGACCGATGAGGGGCATTCCGCATGAGCCGCGAAGCGATGATGGCATCCATTCGGGAGTCCCTGGGCCGCACCCCGGGGCAGGCGATCAGCGCTCCGCCAGAGGCGCGCATCCGCATTCCCGACGTGGATGAGGAGTCCCGTGTTGGCCAGTTCCTGGCTGCTCTGGAGGCACTGAACGCCAGGACCTTCGTAGCGCCGGACGCGGCAAGCGCGCGGCAGTACGTGGCCTCGCTCACCCTTGGCAAGGACGCTTTGGCCTCAAACGCGCCGCTGCTGCGCGAGCTGGGAATTGCAGACCTGGATGGCGTCCGGTGCGGAATCACGCAGTTGGATGCCTTGCGGGAGCATGCCGCCCGATGTGACCTGGGCATTACCTCGGCGGATTTTGCGCTGGCCGATACAGGCACGCTGGTGATGTTCTCTTCCGTGGAGGAGGCCCGGCTGATTTCGCTGCTGCCTCCGGTGCATGTGGCAGTCGTGCCACGGCAGAAATTGTTGAGCGGCCTCGATGAGTTGTTCGCGCTTAACCCGGAACCAGCGCGAAGGTCCAGCTCCATGGTGCTGATTACCGGCCCCAGCCGCACAGCGGATATCGAACAGATTCTGGTGCGTGGCGTCCATGGACCTGGCGAAATCCATGTCGTGCTGCTGTAGCCCGTCCCCGCGGCCTTCGCGAAACACCGCACGCCGCGCTCTGTGTGTTGCGTCATCGATGCGAAACAAATCCAGGACAGCCAGCATCTTTAGGGGTACGCGCTGAAGAATCTCGCGCGGAACGCAATTGAGGTCTCATCAACCATGAAAACCCCCTTCCTGGCGATGCTCGCCGCCATCGTGATGCTGTCCTGGACGGCTGCCGCCCAAAGTGTGGATATGTCCTTGAGCTTTGGCGCCGCCAATGCGGGAGGGCGGCCCATTGGCGCCATCGCAATCACTGACCCGACGCAGGGGCCGGTTGCGACTCCCATCAACGTGGGCAGTGGATTCCTGTTCGCCCCACGGCTCACCCTGCACAGCCGCAAGTTCCTTTCGCATGAATTCAGCTATGTCTTTACCCGCGCCAACATCAGCGTGAGGCAAGGCGATCAGGTGGCGCTTGACCAGGGGATGAGCGTGGGCCAATTGTTCTACAACGCGGTGCTGTCGGCTACTCCCGAGGGCTCCAAGGTGCGCCCCTACGCGACAGCCGGCGGTGGTCTAATCAGTTTCTATCCGCCCGGCTTCGGGCTCTTCAGCGGCGTCACCATCAACCGTCCGGCCGTGAACTATGGGGCTGGCGTGCGCGTGCAGTTGACTGAACTCATCCACACGCGTGTGGATTTCCGGCAGGCGCTCTCCGCCAGCCCGCGCATCTTCCAAACCCAGGAAACCTCGGGCAGCTTTCGCCAGAACCAGTTTTCGGTAGGCTTGGGGATCACCTTCTAGCAGTCACCTCGTGCTGAAGGGACTCTGGCGCGCTTGCACGACGGAAATCGCCGGATTGCTGAAACGATCATTGCCTGTCGTCATCTAACGGAAGGACAGTGTGAGGTGTGCGCGGCAGTTGCACCCTGGCAACCTACCCCCTCGCGGGAAGCTATTTCCATTCTGGCACCCGGTTTCGCCACGGCAGGCTTCTTGCGCACTTCGTCTTGGTAGCCTGCATCCGCGGTAGTCATGTCCAGTTGGAACGGCGCAGGCATCGCTCTTGGCAGTTTGTGGTCCTGTCTCCGTGTGTGACCCGTAAGCGGACATATCCTTAGTATTGGGAAGGACCGGAAGCAGATGAGCACCGAAGCTGTGTCCGACAACCGGGCATTGATTGCGCCGATCCGCGCCGCGTTGCAGTGCGCCACAGACGGAGACTTGCCGGAAGCCGCTCCCGGTCACCTGCAGGAGTTTCACTGGAACCGCCCCGTCGCGAATTGGACTGATCTGTTCGTGGCGGCGGCGGAGCACTACGGCGTGGCGGGCTTCGTGGTTCGGAAGTCAGTCCGTCAGGTGCTGGAAACCGCCAGTCCTCGCTCTCCCTGGGTTACCTACATTGGCGACGATGCGGAACTCAAGGGCTGGGTGGTCCTGCGCGAGAAGTGGGGCGGCAAGGTCAAGCTGGCCGTCTGTGGGGACCAAACCCGCATCGTCACCGTCACCGTCGAACGCTTCATGCAGGCCGTGGGGGCTTCCTCAAAGGATGAGTTGCTGGAGTGGAGCGGCGTGGATTCCCGCCATAGCCACATTGATGATGACGTTCCCCACACGGCACACGATGGCGGTCATGGGCATGGCGGTCATGGGCATGGCGGCAATGGGCATGGCGGCGGCCATGGCGTCGGGAGCCACGACCACCACGCGGGCGAAGAGCACGCTACCCCCTTCCAGCACATCCGCGCCCTCTTTCGCGAAGAGCGCGGCACCCTCTGGGTAATCATCATTTACTCCATCGCCATCGGGCTCCTCTCGCTGGTAGTGCCGGTGGCTGTCCAAGCGTTGGTGAATACCGTCGCCTTTGGCACGGTGTTGCAGCCCCTGGTGGTGCTCACCGCG
>JALOKO010000174.1 GCA_025456495.1 Bryobacterales bacterium
TCAACACCACGTACTCCGCGGTGCGCATCACTCACTTGCCCACCAACACCGTGGTGAGCTGTCAGGACGAAAAATCGCAAATCAAGAACCGCGCCAAGGCCATGCGCGTGCTGCGGTCACGCCTGTATGAAATTGAGCTGGAAAAGCAGCAGGCCGCCATCGGGGCGGAACGCAAGAGCATGGTGGGCTCCGGGGACCGCAGTGAGAAAATCCGCACCTACAACTTCCCGCAGAACCGCTTCACAGACCATCGCGTTGGATTGACCCTCTACCAGTTGGACCTCATCATGGAAGGGCGGCTTGACCAGATTGTCACCGCGCTCACCACGCACTACAACGCGGAGAAGCTGAAGCAGCAGGCCGCCGACGGAGCGAATGGATCTAAGAACGGCGCTTAAGCAGGGCCAGAAGCTGCTGGACGACGCAGGCGTCTCCGCCCCACGCCTCACCGCCGAAGTGCTCTTGTGCCACGCCTTGGGCAAAGAGAAGGTTTACCTCTACGCACATCCGGAAGAAGAGCTACCGGAGTTGGCCTGGATCCACTACGGGCGCTACCTCCATGAGCGCATGCAGGGCAAGCCAACCCAATACATCACCCGTCACCAGGAGTTCTACGGACGCGACTTCCACGTCAGTAGCGCCGTGTTGATTCCACGTCCGGAAACCGAGCATCTGGTGGAGACGGCCCTGCGCCTGGCGCCCCGCGCCGCCTGCGCCATCGACCTGGGCTGCGGATCCGGCGCAATTGGCATCAGCTACGCCCTGGAAAGCGGCGCCCGCACCATACTGAGTGATCTGTCGCTGCCGGCCCTGCATGTCGCCCGCGGGAACGCCGCCCGCCTGGGCGCGGATACCCCACTTCATCAGGCGGATTTCGCCAGCGCCCTGCGCGGATTGTCCGTGGACCTCATCCTCTGCAACCCGCCCTACGTACCCCAGGACGACGAGAGCATCCTGCAGCGCGAGATCCGCGAGCACGAACCGTCCCTCGCCCTCTACGGTGGCAAGACGGGCGTGGAGCCCTATCGGGTGGTGGTTGCCCAGGCGCGCTTCGCCTTGCGCCCGGGTGGCTGGCTGCTGGGCGAGTTGGGATACCAGGGCTTAGCCGCCGTGCGTGCACTGGTGGACGACGCCGATTGGGAAGCGTTGGAAGTGGTGCACGACCTGGCCGGTTGGCCGCGCGTGCTGGCCGCGCGCCGCGCATCCCCATGAAGCATCGCGCACCGGTTACGGCGGCCTCGTCGGCTACGGGACACCGCCGTCGGCTGTGAAAGAATAGAGAGGTCTATGTCCTTTCGTCGTGTCTTCTGGGTGGTGTTGGATAGCGTCGGCATTGGGGAAATGCCGGACGCCGCCGCCTATGGAGACGCGGGCAGCAACACCCTGGGGAACATTGCGCGGCAGCGTCCACTGCGGCTGCCGCACTTCCAGGCACTGGGCCTGGGCAACATTGCTCCTTTGGCTGGCATCGCCCCAGAGCCGGCCGCCGTGGGGTCCTTCGGCCGTTGCGCCCTTGCCAGTCCCGGCAAGGACACCACCACCGGGCATTGGGAGATGGCGGGCATTCACCTGGATCGCCCCCTGCCTCTCTATCCGCATGGATTCCCCCCGGAGATCATCGACGCCTTCACCCGCCAGACCGGCTACGGCGTGCTGGGCAACAAGCCGGCATCGGGGACGGAGATCATCCGGGAGCTGGGCGAGCAGCATCTGCGCACGGGCAAACTGATCGTCTACACCTCAGCCGACAGCGTGTTCCAGATTGCGGCACATGAGGAACTGGTTCCGGTCCCCGCCCTCTATCGCGCCTGTGAGATCGCCCGCGAGATCCTGCGTGGTCCGCACGAGGTGGGCCGGGTGATCGCCCGTCCCTTCATTGGCCAGCACGGCGCCTTCACCCGCACCGCCAACCGGCACGATTTCGCCATCGCCCCACCAGCCGGTATGCTGCTGGACCGCTTGCAGGACAGCGAAATCCCCGTACATAGCATCGGCAAAATTGCCGATGTTTTCCTGGGGCGCGGCATCGGCAGCAGCGTGAAGACGAAGTCCAATGCGGACGGCATGGCGCGGACCTTGGAGGCGATGCAGGATGTCGACCACGGCCTGGTCTGGGTGAACCTGGTGGATTTCGACATGCTTTACGGCCATCGCAACGACGTGGAAGGCTACGCCCGCGCCCTGGAAGAGTGCGACGCCTGGCTGCCCCTCGCCATGGACGCCCTACGTCCGGGCGACCTGCTGCTGTTGACGGCTGACCATGGCTGCGATCCCACCACCCCGTCCACTGACCATAGCCGCGAATTCACCCCCGTGCTTGCTTACGCCCCTGGCGCCAAAGCGGCGGTGGACCTCGGCACGCGAAGCACGTTATCGGATATCGGCCAAACCGTGGCCCACAATTTTCACACCGCAATCTCCCACGGGGAGAGTTTCCTGGAGGCAATCGAATGAGAACACCCTTGATGGCAGGCAATTGGAAGATGTACAAAACGCCCGCCGAAACCACCGCGTTTTTCCAAGACTTCCTGCCCATGGTGGCGGACGCCAAGGACCGCGAGATCGTCCTGAATGTGCCCTTTGTGGACATCGCCGCGGCGGTTGCCGGGACGGCTGGCTCCAACGTGGGCATCGGCGGACAGAACCTGCACTGGGAAACCGAAGGCGCATACACCGGCGAGATTTCCGGCCCCATGTTGCGCGCGGCGGGTTGCCACTATGTGGTGATTGGCCACAGTGAGCGCCGCCAGTACTTCGGCGAAACCGACGCCACCGTATTGAAGCGCACCGTCTCTGCCTTGGCGGCAGGATTAACCCCCATCGTGTGCGTGGGCGAGTTGCTGGAAGAGCGCGAGTCCGGCCGCACCAATCAGGTGCTGCAAACGCAGTTCGATGGCGGCATCGCCGGACTAAGCCCGGAGCAGTTCGCCAAGATTGTCATCGCCTATGAGCCGGTCTGGGCCATCGGCACCGGCAAGACGGCCACCCCGGAGATCGCAGGCGAAACGCACCAGGCCATCCGCGCCATGGTAGCCGCGAAGTTCGGCGCAGACGCCGCCGGGGCCGTGCGCATTCTCTATGGCGGCAGCGTGAAGCCCAACAACATCAAGGAACTGATGGCGGTGGAAGACATCGACGGTGGCCTTGTTGGCGGCGCCAGCCTGGAAGCCGCCTCCTTCGCCGCCATTGTCAACTTCTAGGTCGCTGGCCGGAACAGTAACTCAGCTCAACGGCAGGAGGGTTGCGCGCCCTCCTGTCGTTCTTCCCGCCACGCGCCATATTTGCCTCGCTCTCCCTTGCAGCCCACCCAATCGGGTGTTGCTGTCGCCTGCAGCCCCGCAATTAGAAATTTCGCTTGGCTCTCCACACTTCGCCGTCCGTGATGGTCTTTCTGGATGAGTGGCCACTCCATGGATGTTCGCGCTTACCCACGTGCATGAGGATGCACAAGGCGCCGGGCCATCCGTCTCAGTGGAGGCGGCGGGAGCACTGCTGGTGGCCTGGAAGGACGGCGACGCCACGGCCTTCGATGCCTTAGTGCAGCACTTCCACGGCATGGTCTACCGGGTGGCGCATGCCTTGCTGCGCCATCGGGAAGACACCGAAGACGCGGTGCAGGAAACCTTCTGGCGCTTCTATCGGGCCGGCCAGAGCATTCGCAATCCGCTGCTGGTGAAGCCGTGGCTGTACCGAACCGTGGTGAACGTGTCCCGCACCATGCGGAAGCGCAGCCAGAAGGCCGCAGAGGCATCGTCCTGGCAGGGGACGCCCGGCGAGGCGGCAGGGGAAGGCGGCGCGGTGAGGGATGGCGCCGACCGGGCCGACACCGCCCCATCCATTGAGGACGAACTCGCATTGCAAGCGGTGCTGGCATCAGCACTGGAACTGCTGAGCACAAAGGAACGGGAGGTGATGGTGCTGCGGGATATCGAAGGGCTGGAGGTGAACGAGGTCGCCAAGGCGCTGGGAGTGTTTCCAGTAACGGTACGCAGTCACCTCAGCAACGGGCGCTTGAAGCTGCGCGCGGCCCTGCGGCGGATGGGGGTAAGGCCATGAACGATGCTCAGCAGCGGCATGCGGCGCTCCAGGCCGGTGACGAGTTGGCGGAGCGCGCCAAGCGGCGCGCGGAGCGGCAGTGGTCGCAGCAGCCGTCCTTGGCCGCACTCGCCCAGGACCTGCGGCGCCAGCGCGCACGGATGCTGGCACAACGTGCCGCATGGGAGCGGGGCGCCGATGTCCAGCGCACGCAGGTTTGGCTGTACGCCCGCATCCAGAAGGAGGCCGCGCAGAAAACCAGGCAGCGCTTTGCCGGGCGGCTGCGGATTCCCTGGCGCTTCGGTTGGGGATGGCTGGCGGCTCCCGCGTGCCTGGTGGCTCTGGTCTGGTTGTGGATGTCTGGTCGGCCGCCGGCCCCTACTCCGGCCCACCGGGTAGCGGATTCCAGCTTAGCCAGCCCCGCTGCGTTGCCGCCCGGAACGGAGCCGGCGCAGGGCGGAGCTTCCGTTCGTTCCGCGCAAGTGCCACAGCCAGCCGTGGTCGCCAGCGGCAGCGCAAAGCGGGGTAACACCTCCAACCCTCGTGGGAGGCGAGCGGACAGTGTCCCTGCAGTCGCGCCGGTGACTCAGACAGGAAGCGCCAGCATGGCGACAGACCGCACACACCTGCTCACGCCCCAGGTGCTGGAGCGCATCCAGAACGTGGCGGAGCAAGCCGACGGCAGCCTGCGTGTGCAGGTGCGCACGACAAACCCGTCGGTTCGCATTTACCTGATTCAGCAGGCGGAGACGCCAGCGCAGATGGACGAACAGCCGACCCCGTCGGCGCCAAGCGGAGGCAGAGAATGAACAGAGTGCATGTTTGGATGATGGCGATGGTTCTGCTGGGATCGCAGGTCTGGGTGTTGGGCCAGGAGGCGTCCGCACCGCCCCCACCACCCCCACCGCCCCCGGACAAGACGATGTTCCCCAGTCCGGTCCCCGAGGACCTGGTGCTGCGCGTCTTTTCGCTGCAGGGGGTGGATATCGGCGCGGCCATAGCCCTGGTGAACATCCATGCCTACCGCACGGTGCAGGTGGCGCCGCGATCATTGGCCGTCTATGCCACCCCGGAGCAAATGTCTCGCATTCAGAAGCTGGTAGCTGGCCTTGAAGTCCCGCTGCCCGGGGCAACGCAGCAGCCACCCTCATGGCGGCAATGGCGCATCATTGTGTTTCTGTTGGGAGCCGGAGAGGGCGCGCCGGGACAGTCTGTTCCTGCTGTCCTGCAACCGGTCGTCAGGGAATTGGAGCAGGCCCTCCCCTACCGGGGCTATACGCTGCGGGATGCGCTTCCGGTTCTGGTGACTCCCGGTACCGACACTTCAGTGAAGTCACTCCTGAGTACGGGCGCTTTCGGCGAAGATGGCGAACCTGGAGGCGAGCCGTACTCGATTGAGTTTCGCAAGATCCTGCCTCTCACCGATGCCGCAGGGGTCATCGGGGAAGTCTCGTTCGGCACCCAGGTTCGGGTACGGCAAGGTGGGCCTTCGCCGGAAAAGTTCTTTACCCAACAAGTGGGGCTTCGGAGTCAGGCATCTCTCTCCCCGGGTGAATCCGTTGTGCTTGGCAGGGTAGGCATCACGGATTCCAGTAGCAACCTGTTCGTCATCCTGCACATGCCCAAGCAATGAAGCCAGGGCAGGGGAAGGCTCAGCGGGCCTGAGCCTTCCTGACCTCCGCCAGCACCATGGCGTTCGTGGGCCGGATCTTGTAGTCCACTTCCGTGAACTTCCAGCGGACGATGCCCTTGGCGTCCAGCACGTAGGTGGTGGGGTGGGGCAGGAATCGGCCACGGGCAGCCGCGGTCTCATTCAAAAGGCCATAGGCGTCGATCGTCGTATGATCGGCGTCCGCCAGGAATACAATGCCGGTGGACTTACCCGCGCCTTGCTGCACCTTCCTGGCCATCTCCGCCAGCTTTTCTACAGGCTCTGGCGCAATGGCGATCACCGTCACCTTGCCGCCCAGTTCCGCATCCAGCAGTTTTTGCAACTCGACCAGTTGCGTTGCGCAGTACGGTCACCAGGAGCCGCGATAGAACACGACTACCGCGGGCGCTCCGCGAAACGAAGCCAGACCGCGAGGCTGGCCCTTATCGTCAGGCAATTGGAACGTCGGCGCTGCCGTACCTGGCGCCACGCGATTCAGGTCACTGGAAGATGGCTTCGGCGTCGGGGCGGGCGCTTGGGCCATGCTCATCTGGCCGACAAAGGTTCCCATCCAAAATGCGGCTGGGAGCGCCAACAACCGCCCAGCGGAGCTAAGCACCCGCCGACGCGCCCAGACCGAATTCCACAAGGAGCTTTGCAAACCGTTCCACAAAGATTGGTGTTGTGACATCGCGGGAACATGCCGGCACGCCACGGGTTTATTCCAGGGCGAGCCCCTGTCAGTAGGGCTGGATAGGTCCATGCCCGCGCGTGCAAGCCGCTTCGTGGGGGATTGCCACACGGCGCCCTGCCCTGGGGCGGCCGCTCGTTACGCTCCTGGAAGTGCTTGAATGAAGAGTGATGGCGAAACTGCTGCTGGTGGAAGACGACGCAAGCGTCCGCACAACGGTATCCACCTTCCTGGAGATGGAAGGCTATCAGGTGGAGGTGGCGTCCAATACCGCGGCTGCCTTCCAGCGCCTGGCGGCTGAGCGCTTTCCGCTGGTGTTATCGGACATCTATCTGGACGCGCGCACCGGATTGGACGTGCTCACTGAGGCGCGACGCCTGAATCCGGAATGCGCTGTCATCCTGATGACCGGACGCGGCAGCATGGAGACGGTGGTTTCGGCTACCCGCGGAGGCGCATTCGACTACATCGCCAAGCCCTTTGACCTGGATGCGCTGCTGGCCGTCATCCGCCGCGCGGAGGCTTCGCTGGATGGTCAGGCGGAGGTCGCCGAAGAAGACGACCTGCCGGAAAGCGAGATGATTGGCTCCTCCGCCCCGATGGTTGAGCTGTACAAACTGATTTCCCGCGTGGCGCCCACCGATACCACGGTGCTCATCGAAGGCGAGACCGGCACCGGCAAAGAGGTGGTGGCGCGGCTGATCCACAAAAACAGCGGCCGCGCGCAGATGCCCTTTGAGGCCGTCGATTGCGGCGCAGTGGCCAGCTCGCTGCTGGAAAGCGAACTCTTTGGGGCCGTGCGCGGAGCCTACACCGGCGCCGACCGCGACCGCGTGGGTTTGCTGGAAGCCGCCCATCGCGGCACGGTCTTTCTGGATGAGGTGGGTGACATCGAAGCGGGCTTCCAGTTGAAGTTGCTGCGCTTTCTGCAGGAACGCGAGGTCCGCCCGATTGGCGCCAATAAGGCGCGCAAAGTGGATGTACGCGTCGTTGCCGCTAGCAACCGCAGCCTTCAAACTCAGGTGAAGGACGGCAAGTTCCGCGAGGATCTTTTCTTCCGCCTGAACGTTGTCCGCCTCCTGCTGCCACCTTTGCGGGAGCGTCACGGTGATGTTTCGCTGCTGGCGCACTACTTCCTGAAGAAGTACACCGAGGCCTATACGCTGGATGTCCGCTTCCACCCCTCCGCCATCGCCGCACTGGAAGCGCATCACTGGCCCGGCAATG
>JALOKO010000175.1 GCA_025456495.1 Bryobacterales bacterium
TTCGGCGTGCAGCCCGACGTCATTACAGGAACGCTCGGCAAGGCCCTGGGGGGCGCTGTGGGTGGCTTTACGGCCGGTCGCCATGTGCTGGTGGAGTGGCTGCGGAACACCTCCCGGCCCTACCTGTTTTCTAACTCCATCCCTCCCAGCCTGGCCGCCGGAGCAATGGCTGCCTTTGACATCGTGGAAGGCGACGAAGGCGCACAACTGCGCGCGCAGCTTCAGGAGAACACGCAGCAGTTCCGTACCAGCATGCGGCATGCCGGGTTCACCGTGCCGGAGGGCTCTCATCCCATCGCCCCCGTCATGTAGGGCGATGCCCGTCTGGCCGCCCGCATGGCCGACCGGTTGCTTGAACTGGGCGTCTATGTGATCGGCTTCAGCTTCCCGGTGGTGCCCAAGGACGCAGCCCGCATCCGCGTGCAGTTGAGCGCCGCCCATACCCGCGAGCAAGTGGAGCGCTGTGTGGAGGCGTTCACGATTGCCGCTCGCGAAGAGGGTTTGTTCAGCAACGCTGCCACCGGCGCGCCCGCCATCGCCACCAGCGTCGCGCCCAAGCGCACCATGCGCGCCTGGACCTACTCCCGCCAAAGCACCCAGGATGGCGGACACCTTACCCTTTCCGAGGTTCCGGTCCCGCGGCCCATGCCCGGCGAACTGTTGGTGAAGGTGCGTTGCGTCTCTGTTTGCGGGACGGATGAGGATCTGTTCAGGGCCAAGTTCCCGCAGGTGCAGGACGGCACAATTCCCGGCCATGAAGTATTTGGCGAAATCGTCGACGTTGGCCCAAACGTGCGCGGATTCAAGTTAGGCCAGCGCGTGGTGGCTGAGAGTCACTACACGCTGCCCGGGTACCCGGAAGAGGGCATCCTGGGCCTGTGGGGTCCTAGCGTGAATGGCGAGTACCTGCGGCCGCTGAATGGCGGCTATGCTGAGTACCTCACCATTCCCACCTACTGCGCGCACGTGGTGCCGCGAGTGCTGAACGAACCCAGCTTTTTCCCTTCTTTGCTGGAGGGTGTCGGCAACGACTGCCTGGTAGCCAAGTACCTGTTTGACAACAACCTGTTGGGGGATGTTGCGGTGATTGGCTGCGGCTATCACGGGTTGATGACCCAGTTGTTCGCCAGGAACTTCGGCGTCAAGCGTCTGGCGGCGTTTGAAATTGACCCCGCTCGCATGGAACGCGCGCGGCACTTCGGCGCCGACGCAGTGCTGAACTCGGGTGCGCCTGACCTCAGCCAGCAAGTGGATGCCTTCACCGATGGTAAGGGCTTCGAGGCGGTGGTGGATATCGCCGGCGGCTCACGGAAGGTCTTTGAGCAATGCCTCAAGCTGGTGCGCGACGGCGGCGCCCTGGTGCTGTTCGGGCTGTACGGCGACCCCAGCATCACCATTGACGGCTTCACCCTGAATGACATCATCTTCCGGATGCGCGAACTCACCTTCCATCACGAAGGCAAGCGCATCCATGTCAAGGGCATCACCGGTCGGGAGGGAATCTGGCCTTACCTCATCGACACCGTTGCCACCTCGCCGGAGATGCAGCAGAAGATCATGAGTCTGGTGACGGTGATGGGAAGCCTTGACCGTTTGGGCGCCGATACCCTGGCCCTGGATACCACCAAGACGCTGAAGCGGGCCTACCTGCCGTTCCCTTCTTAGGGGGGGACGCCCCTCACCAGTACCAGCCGCATCGCCTGCCGGTCGCGCTTGCTGCTACTGTGAAGGGCGTGAGGGACTGCGTGCCAAGCGAACCAGCCGGATTCTGGGGGAGGCAGCCGCGATGAAGCGCGGATCGCTCCCTCACATCCGCGTGGGTGTTGTTGGTTGTGGCGCCGCTGCCTTGCGCTGGCATGGCCCAGCCATGGCGAAGTGCCCGCGCATTGCCGTGACGGGAGTGTATGACCTTCGCGCTGAGCAGGCGCGCCAGCTTGCATCCCAATTTCCATCGGCCCGCCTCTACGATTGGGCAGAGGAAATTGTGGATGACCCCGCCATCGATGCCGTTGCCATTCTCACACCACCCTCCGCCCACGCGTCCCTTGTGGAAACCGCCCTGCACGCCCAGAAGCATGTGCTGGTGGAGTCGCCGCTGGCGCTCTCCTCAGCCGATGCTTGGCGTCTGGCCGGGATGGCCCGCGATTCCGGCCTGGTTTGCGCCACCGGCTTCTATCTGCGCCAGCATCGATTGGTGCAGCGCGCTCGAGAAGCCATCGCGAGTCGACGCATTGGCCGGGTGGGCGCCGTTCACAGTGTCTGGTCCAGTCCCGCCTTGCAGCGCGTACCGCTAAACTCCTGGCGCGCGATGGACCATCTGGGCGGGAACCTGCTCCACGAGTTAGGCTTGCATCACCTGGATCTCTGGCGCTTCCTGCTGGGCGAAGAACTGCACGCGCTTCATGCGGAAACCCTGGATGTCGGCGAGGCCAGCGCGCGAGTGCAACTGGTGACCCGTACCTATAGCGGCGTCCTCATCCACACAACGCTGCTTGCCGGCGCCGCTGATGTCCAGGAAGTGGAGATCCTGGGGGAACGGGGCGCCCTGCGGTTCTCGCTGCGTCATCCGGCCAGCTTCAGGGAACTCCGCGTGGCCGCTGGCAGTGCCGCCGCGGGCGCCAACAAGGGGAACTGGAGCAGCGCCGTCGCGGAATGGCCTGAGGCCGTTGCTGTCGCCTTGCGCGGTGGTGACCTGGCCGCCTGCTACCGCGCCCAGTGGGAGAGCTTCGCGGAAGCCGTGATGCTGCAGGGAAGAGCCGCAGCCGGTTTCGATGATGCCTACGTCAGCCTGGAACTGGTTGAGCGTGCCTACGGCGCGTCGCTGCGCCAGATTGACCTGCAGCCCAGCGCCCAGCAGGGAGTGGCTGAGGCCGGGCCCGCTTCCGTGGCGCAGGATCAATTCGCCAAAGGGAGTCGCCACGCCTCGTCGGCCCTCTCCGTGGTGCTTGCCTCCGCCAATACCTTCGATGCCCTCAAGCCCCTCCTGGCCCATCTACGCGCGCAAACTGTGGCCGCTGATCTTGAGTTGGTGATTGTAGGCCCAAGTCGTCCGGACATGGAGCCCGATCCCTTGTGGATGGAAGGCTTCCATAGCTGGCAGTTCGTTCGCGCGCCCGCGCTCCCTTCGCTGGCGCCGGCGTTTGCGGCCGGGGTACGCCACGCCCGCTCTGAACTGGTTGCCCCTTGCCATGCGCACGCCTTTCCGGAAGCCCGCTGGGCGGAACTGCTGGTAGCTGCCCATCGCGGCGGGCATACCGTGGTGTCGCCTGTCTTTCGCAATGCCAACCCCACCACCAACGTGAGTTGGGCCGATTTCCTGATACACGCCGGGGAGGCGATGCTGGGCCGGCGCGGCGGACCCGTGGACGAACTAACCGGTGAAGGCTTCGGCTATCGCAAGTCCGTTCTGTTGGATTTCGGAGAAGATCTCGATACCTTGCTGGCCGATGAGGAAGCGCTTTGTCGCCTCCTGGCCCGGCAAGGGCATCCCCTTTACCGGGAAAGCCAGGCGGTCCTTGCCCGGGCGAACTACTCGAATTTCGATAGCTGGATTTCCGCCAGCTTTTTTGCGGGCCGCGTTTCCGCCGGGCGTCGCACCGAGGCTTGGAATGCCCTACAGAGGCTGGTCTATTGCCTGTTGGCGCTACTGCTTCCGTATCGCCGTCTGCTGCGGACGGTCACCGCTGCGTCGCAGGCGGGCTTCTCCGCGGGAGCCATCGCCAAGGCTGCGCCGTATCTTTGGTTGGGCTTCACGGTCCACTCCCTGGGCGAGTTCCTTGGGTATGCCACCGGAACCGGACGCGCCCTGGAGGCCCTCAGCCACTACGCGCACTTCCGCTGGCGTCACGTCACCGCGGACGAAAAAGAGGCGCTCTTCGAACGCTTCCAACGCATGTGATCGCCCTAGCCCCCGCCAGCTTCACCGCGCCACTGATCGCTGACGCTGTAGCTACCGTAGTATTCGCTGACGCTCTAGTTACCGTAGTATTCGCTGACGCTCTAGGAACTCAAACACCTGCGGGAGTATCACCGCATTCCAGGTCTGGTCGTCGAAGCCATGCTTGCCGCCCGGAATGCTGATGAGTTCCGCGGTGACACCCTTTTCGCGGAGTTCCCGCGTCAGACGTACGCTTTGCTCGTACGGAACCAGCGGGTCTTCCGTGCCATGAACTGACTTGACGGGGGGCAGTCCCTTGCGCACGTACTGCAGGGGCGTCATGGCCCGCGCCAATTCCCGTTGGTTGGGTCCGGCCGGGATCCAAGCCTCAATCACGTCCAGCTTCCGGGGTCCGCTCAGCAGTTCTCCCATATCGGATACGCCGTACACGTTCACCACCGCTGCCACGTCACGGACGGGACCCAGCTTGGCCTGCTTACTCACCATCCCCGCCATCAGGGCCAGGTGCCCACCAGCGGAATCCCCTGCCACCACAATGCGGTTCGCATCCACGTTCAGGCGCTTGGCGTTGTCATGGAACCAGTCCAGCGCCGCCAAGGTATCGGTCACCGCCGCCGGCGCGGGCGCGGTTCCGCTTAGCCGGTAGTCAATGGAAACCACCACAAAGCCTTTACGCAGGTAAGGGATGGCGTACACGCGCAGAACACTCTTGCGTGAGCCCTCCCGGTAGCCTCCACCATGGATCAGCAGTAGCCCGGGACGCTTGCCGCTGACGGCCGTTTTCGGCGTGTAGACATCCAGCTTCTGTTCTGCTTCGGCGCCATAGGCGATGTCGGCTTCCGCACTCACCCAATCCGGCAGTGAGAAGGGCGCTTGGCCCACCTGCGCGCTTGCTGGCAGCAACAACAGTAGCATCAGAGCCAGAATTGACACCCATCGCATACAGGTCCCCAGCCTCCCGAATATGGTGAGATTACATCGTATCCGCCGCAAGAAGGCAAGGGGCGGCGCGCGCAGCAGGTGCGCAT
Organism: Bryobacterales bacterium; assembly: GCA_025456495.1. GTDB lineage: Bacteria > Acidobacteriota > Terriglobia > Bryobacterales > Bryobacteraceae > JACTMJ01. Next base: position 4,927 of record JALOKO010000175.1, read on the forward strand.
GGCCCCCCGGGTGTCAGCCGCCACGCTAGGCGCGGACGGGCTTCATGGCGGCCGCGTCCCAACGCATGTAGCGGCGCTGACGGAAGCTGAGGGTGCCCAGTTCACACGCCGCCACACCACGCAATCCCAGGTCGGCGTCGCAATTCAGCACACCGCCCTTGCGGATTACCGTCATCAGATTGCGGTGGTGCAGCACCACATCCTCACGCCCTTCGCGCTTGTACTGGATGGGTTGCATGCTGCTGGCCATGTGCCGCTCCGGCAGAATCTCAAACCCTTCATTGGTGAAGGTGAGGGTGGCCTTGCTGCCCCGAATCATATGCCGGATCGGCGCCCCGTTGGCCATGGACGACACCAGGCTGATGGTGGGGCCGTTGGGGTAGTCCAACATGATATTGAAGGTGTCAGGGATCTCGGCCTTACTGTCCTTAAAGTGCAGCTTGCCGCCGACACCCACTGCATACTGCGGAAAGCCCAGGTTGAGCGCCTTAATCAGCCGGGTGACGCGGTGGACGAACAGGTCACTGGCGATTCCGCTGGAGTAGTCCCAATAGCGCCGCCAGCGGAAGAACCGGTCCGCGTCGTAGGGGCGCTTCGGCGCGCTACCCAGCCAGGTGGTCCAATCGATGTTCACCCCTGGCTTGGCGTCCGCGTCAATCTCATAGGCCCAGAAGTCTCCCTCGTCGCTATAGTTGCGCGAATAGTCAATCTGCGCCATCACGATGTCGCCCAGCGTCCCATCCTCCACGTACTTGTTCGCCGTGATGTAGGACATGTCTGAGGTGCCTTGCACGCCCACCTGCAGTTTCACGTCGCTGGCCTTCAGCGCCGCCACCAAACGCTTGCCCTCATCGCTGGTGCGCGTCATGGGCTTTTCCAAATAGATGTGCTTTCGCGCGCGCACGGCATCCATGGCGACGTTGAAGTGCTGGTGTTCTGGCGTGGCGATCAGCACGTAGTCCACGCCCTGGTCATTCAACAAATCCTGATGGCGTTGGTAGACCTTCGTCACCCCGGTAATTGCCTTGGCTTCATCGCGGCGCTTGTCGTAAAGGTCGCAGACGGCGGTGAACTCGAAGTTGTCCTGGTCCTTCACCCGCACCAGGCTCTTCATGTGTCCCTGGGCCATGCCCCCGCACCCGATGACACCCACCCGAATGCGATCATTGGCGCCGATGACCGCTGCATAGCTGGTGGCCGTCCATGCGGTGGCGGCTGCCGAAGTCAAGAATCCTCGTCGAGAAACGCTCATGTTTCCATTGTAACGGTTGTCAGGCGCTTGGCTTTCAGGAAAACCGGTCCCGATTGCCGTGGCGCCAGGCTTGGTGCGCCTTTACCGGCTCAAGTGCCCCATCGCAGCGCCCTACGCAAGTCCGCTCACCTCAAACACCTTATTGCGATTCGATGCCCCTTGGCGCAGTGTCACCGCACCGCGCTTCACTCCGAAGTGCTGAGCCAGCAGGGCGGCGACGGCCTCGTTCGCCCGTCCGTCGATGGGTGGCGCCTTCACCTGCACCACCAGCGTCCCGTCCGCGCCCACCTCCACATGGTCGCGCTTTGCCCCCGGCTTCACTTTCACCACAACCCGCATCGGCTGCATCCCTGCCCGTGGGCCGTTCCTCCGTTACCGCCATCATACGCCCACCGGGTCTGATAGTCCCGGAATCGCATCGGCCCGGGGGTGCCCGTTGGTACACTGTTGGGTGGTATGAGCAAAGAAGCAATCCGGCAACGACTTCTGGAAATTGGCGTGGTGCCCGTGGTGCGGACGCACTCGGTGGAGACGGCGGTGCTTGCCGTCGAAGCGCTCTATCTTGGGGGCATCGCCTGCGCTGAGATCACCATGACCGTGCCCGGCGCAATCCGGGCCATTGAGAAAGTGGCCGATTCCATGGGCGACAAGATCCTGTTGGGAGCTGGCACCGTGCTGGACCCCGAAAGCCTGCGTGCCGCCCAACTGGCCGGAGCCCGCTTCTTTGTCACCCCCAGTTTCCGCCTTTCCTGCATTGAGATGGCGCACCGCTACGCGCATCCCATCATGCCCGGCGCACTCACGCCCACTGAGGTGCTCACTGCCTGGGAATCGGGCGCCGATCTGGTGAAGGTCTTCCCGGCGGGCGCCATGGGCGGCGCGAAGTACATCAAGGCCCTCAAGGGTCCTTTCCCACAAATCGACATGATTCCCACGGGCGGCGTCAGCCTGGATACGGCCGCCGATTTCCTCAGAGCCGGATGCAGCGCCATTGCCGTTGGCGGGGAGCTTGTCAGCGCCGCAGCCCTCAAGGCGGGGGACTACGCCACCATCCAGCATACTGCCCGCCAGTTCGTGGAGATCGTCCAGAAGACGCGGCTGGAACTCGCCGGAGCCTAACCCGCGTGCCCCTCCTCGACACACTCGCCCCAGGCAGTCGCATCGCTCTGGTGCGCCTGCGATCCATGGGCGATTGCGTCCTCACCACTCCCGCCATCCGTCTCCTGAAGGAGGCTCGACCCGACCTCCAGATTGGCGTCGTGGTGGACGCGCGTTTCCGTGACGTGTACACCGACAACCCGGATATCGCCTGTCTCTTCCCGCCCCATCGCACCGCGCTCACCCGATGGCGACCGCACCTGGTGGTGAACCTGCACGGGGGGCCACGCAGCGCGTGGATCACGGCGCTCTCGCTGGCGCGG
>JALOKO010000176.1 GCA_025456495.1 Bryobacterales bacterium
CCGCTTCCGCTGGAAAGGCCGCACACAAACCGCAGAGGAGACTCAGAGCGAGAGGTCCGATATTGATTCCAGAGGGTTATTTCAACAGGCTGCTAGTCGCTTTTCCTAGGCGGGCAGCCAACCAACCCGGGCCCCAACGGATGGCGAGGCGCTGATCGGTCGCAACCAGTTGCCACAAGATCTACGTCGGCGCGGACTTGAAATGCAGGCTTTGTTTCGATCTCTAATCCAGCAATTGCGTGCCTTAAGAATCCCATCTCTGTTCCCCTGGTACCGAATTTCCCACCATACTATCCTTTTTGAAGGCACCCCAACGCCCTGTTCCAGAGCCTAGAGATCCCCCCTTCCCCACCACCAATGGGCACTTTGTCCGCCGGGCTGTGTCATTGTCTCCACAAATGTGTAGGACAACGATACGATTCCCGGTAGATTTCCCCTGTCACCGGACGAAATGTGGGGAATAACCGATTGCTTCGGAAGGACTTGGTAGCGATACTGGAATTGGCACGCCGATTGCAGGCAGGACAGGTTCCTTGGCCTCAAGGGAAGCAATTCCCTGGGGCCAGGTCGGGCAGTAGTTCATGAGCGAAAGCAGGCAGCAACTCATCCGGGCACTCCTCCTCGTCTTGACGGCGGCGGCCTGCATTGCTGCGTTCATCAACTTTCGCCAGCAGGCAGGCGTCAGCGTCCCGGAAGACGGCGTGTTCTGGTCGCAGCGCGAGTCGCGCGTGATTGCCCTGATGGTAGATTCCGGCAGCCCCGCGGCGCGGGCCGGCGTCCATGAGGACGCCCAACTGCTGCGTATCAACCGCCAGCCGGTCAGCCGCCCGGAGGACGTGGCCGCCATCCTGGCCGGGCTACCCAGTTGGGAGGCCGTCGAATACACGCTGGTAGAACGTGGCGTGGAATACACCACGAAGGTGATTCTGCGGGAGCGCGGAAGCCACACCCTGGTTTATTACCAGTATTTCGTGGGCGTGGTGTATTTGCTGATTGGCCTGTTTATCTTCTTCCGACGTGGCGTGGCGCAATTGGCGCTGCATGTGTATGTCTTGTGCCTGGCGTCGTTTGTGCTGAGCACCTTCCACTACACCGGCAAACTGAACGACTTTGACAAGGTAATGTATTGGGGCAACGTCTTTGCCGGACTCTTTGCGCCCACCATCTTCCTGCACTTCTGCCTCAGCTTTCCCGAACCCTACCGCTGGATGCGCGGGCTTGGCAAGACCTTGCTGATCTATGTGCCCGCCTCGGTGCTGGCGGTGCTGTTCGTGGGCTTTGCTTCCGGCGCCATCCAGACGGCGCTGCCGCTGGTGGAACTCACCTGGGCGCTGGACCGGGTATGGCTTGCCTTCCTTACCGGATCGTATCTCATGGGCGGGCTGGTGCTGGCCATCAAGAGCCGCACGGCCAAGGACGCCATCACACGTCAGCAGTTAAAGTGGCTGCGCAATGGCGCGGTGTTCGCCATCCTGCCCTTTGCGGTGTTTTATTCCATCCCCTACGTGATGGGTTCGTTCCCCGGCGAATCCGCCAAGATGGCCGTATTGGCGCTGCTGCTGATGCCGCTCACCTGGGCCTACGCCATCGTCCGCTATCGATTGATGGACGTGGATGTCATCTTCCAACAGGGCTACGTCTACACCCTGGCCACGCTGTGCGTGCTGGGCGCGTTCTATCTGTTTATCTTTTCGATTGGCAGCTTTGACAACCTCAGCCCCACGGCGGTAGCGATTCTGATTCTGATTGCCGCCTTCGCCTTCCAGCCCATTCGCAATTGGTTGCAGGAGCAGTTGGATCGTCACGTCTTCTATCGCGACCAATACAACTACCGCCGCACGCTCATCGAATTCGCCCGCGAGTTGAGCGCCGAGACGGACCTCGACCGGATGTTGAGTTCGGTGGCGGACCGGCTGATTCGCACCCTGGGCATCTCGCACATCGCCTTCTTTGTGGTGGATGAAAACGACGGCTCCCTCACACTGCGGCTTTCGGACAACGTTCGCGACCGCAAGGGCAAGTCGATTGAGCCGGGATATCCGCTGGACCTGAGCTTCCTGCGCCAGACCAGCGACAAGGGGCACTTGTTCTTTGAGCGGACGCGCAACCTGCCCGACGCCCGCGTATTGGAGCATCCGCCGTCCGCGCGCGAGTCCATTGCGGAATTGGACCTTACGTATTATTTCCCCTGCGAAGCGCGGGGGCGGACGATTGCCTTCTTCGGGGTGAGTCGGCTGGATCGTGGTGACTTCCTCACCTCCGACGACCTGGAACTCCTCATCACGTTGAGTGGATATGTGGGTATCGCGATTGAGAACGCTCGGCTGTACCACTCGCTGCGGCTGAAGGCGGCCGAGTACGAACGGTTGAAGGAATATAACGAGAACATCGTCGAAAGCATCAACGTAGGCATCCTGGCGGCTGACCTGGACGGTCGGGTAGAGAGCTGGAACTCGTCGATGGAGGCGATTACGGGAATCCGTCGGGGGAATGCAGTCGGTCGGCCCCTGGTGGAACTGCTGCCCGCCAGTCTGTGCGAGGAAATTGCTTCCGTGAGCGCGCAGGAAGGCATCCACAACATTTATCAGTACCTGTTGCGCGAGCCGGATATGCCGCGAGTCGGCGAGCCGCGGGTCGCCACGCCGGCGCCAGCGGTGGCTGCGACGCCAACCGCGATGGCCGCACTCAGCCAGGGAGCGTCCAGCGTGGGCGCCCCCGGGCTGGAGGAGGAAAGCTTCGCACTAGTGGGTGCGGCGAAGCTGGCGCAAGGCCAACCGGAGAGCCACTTTACGGCGTCCCAACGGGGTGGCGGAAACGGAGACTATCGCGGCGGCTTGGACGCTCCCGAACAGTCTACCGCGTCGATGTCGTCTACCGCGTCGATGGCGCGCACCACCGGGGCTCCGGCCGGGAACGGGACATCCCGGCCGACCACCTCCCAGGACGACTCTGCTGGTCTAGCGGAAGAGCGGATGCTGAATATCGCCATCGCGCCATTGGTGTCCCGGGAATCCGAGCACATCGGGCGGTTGATCCTGTTCCAGGATGTCACGGAACGAACAGAGCTGGAACGGCGACTGATGCAGACCGACAAGCTCACCTCCATCGGCGTGCTGGCCGCGGGAGTGGCGCACGAAGTAAACACCCCGCTGGCGGTGATTTCGTCGTATTCGCAAATTCTGGCCAAGCAGTTGGCCGATGACGAAAAGAAGGCTGGCATTCTGGACAAGATCGCCAAGCAGACTTTTCGAGCCAGCGAGATTGTGAATTCGCTCCTGAGTTTTTCGCGCACCGCCACCACCAGCTTTCAGAGCGTTGGATTGCATAGCGTGATTGACGAAACGCTGGTCCTGATTGGCCCCCAATTGCAAAAGGCCAGGATTGAAACCGACAAGGGCTTCGCCAATGCGCTGCCGACCATTCGGGGAAATTCGGGGAAACTGCAGCAAGTGCTTCTGAACCTGTTCCTGAATGCGCGCGATGCGATGCCGGAGGGTGGCTGCCTACGAGTGGAGACCACCTTTGACGCCGATCAGGTGTTCGTTCGAGTGACAGACACCGGCCTTGGCATTCCGCCCGAGATCGCCAGCCGCATCTTCGATCCCTTCTACACCACCAAGGTGCCGGGCAAGGGGACGGGGCTGGGCCTGAGCATCTCCTACGGCATCATCCGGGAGCACGGCGGTATCATTGAAGTGGCAAGCAGGCTTGGCGAAGGCACCACCTTCACCATCACCCTCCCCAGGGAACCGAAAACCGCCAGCAGCGGGCCGACCAGTTAGTTCGCGAGGATGGACCTCGCTGGAGTACTCCTTCCACCATGGCACACACCCCGAAGAACGCCCGCATTCTGGTGATTGACGATGAACCCGATGTCCGGGAGATGCTGGAGTTCCTGTTGGAGGAAGAAGGATTCCTGGTGGAATCAGCGCCCGACGCCACCAGCGGACTGGCGAAGCTGGCCGCTCGCGATTATGATCTGCTGTTGCTGGACTTGATGCTGCCGGATATGTCCGGGATGGATGTGCTGAAGCGCATTCGCAAAGAGGATCGGGAGTTGCCGGTGTGCATGGTAACCGCGCACGGTTCAACGTCGGTGGCGGTGGAAGCCCTGAAGAGCGGGGCAAACGACTATTTCTCGAAGCCCTTCGACAACGAGAAGCTGATTCTGGAAATCGCGCGGCTGATTGACAGTCGCCGTCTGCAGAAGGAGAACACTCAACTGCGCCGGGCGCTAAAGCAGCGCTACGCATTCCCTGAAATCGTGGGCAAGAGTGACAAGATGCTGCAGGTGCTGGACCTGGTGAAGCAGGTGGCCAGCAGCCGTTCGACGATTCTGGTGACCGGCGAAACAGGCACCGGCAAGGAACTCATCGCCAAGGCCATCCACATGAACTCCGCGCGCGCGGACAACATGTTTATCGCGGTGAACAGCGGCAGCCTGCCGCCAGAGTTGCTGGAAAGCACGCTGTTCGGCCACGTCCGTGGCGCTTTCACCGGGGCGGTGGCTTCGCACAAGGGCTACTTTGAGGTGGCCGACAACGGTTCGATTTTCTTTGATGAAATCGGCACCATCAATGTGGATACTCAGGCCAAGCTGTTGCGAGTGATTCAGGAGAAGGAGTTCATTCCTCTGGGCGGCACTGAGGCCATCAAGGTGGATGTGCGCATTCTGGCTGCCACCAATGCTGACCTGAAGCGGATGGTGGAAGAGGGCAAGTTCCGTGAGGACCTCTACTACCGCCTGAACGTCATCAATATCGACCTGCCGCCCCTGCGCGATCGCAAAGAGGATATCCCCCGCCTGGTGGAGCATTTCTTCCAAAAATACTGTGTGGAGAACGGCAAGTACCTGGATCCGGAAGGCCGCTCGCGCTTGCGCTTCGATGCTGAGGCCATGTCGATGCTGATGGAGTACAACTGGCCGGGCAACGTCCGCGAGTTGGAAAACGCCGTCGAACGGGCGGTGGTGCTGGCATCCGAAATGGTTGCGCCGGCCAGTGTGCTGCCGGATTCTCTGCTGCACGCGCATGGGGTGGCCGTCCGTCGAGACGAGCGCGGCAACCTTGCACCGGACGCCTCACTGTTTGAGATCATGGCCGACCTGGAGCGCAATATCATCCTGGAGCAACTGGAGCGAAATGGCTGGAGCCAAACCGACGCGGCGGAGAAACTGCACATTCCGCTTTCGACGTTGAACCAGAAAATCAAGCGCCTGAACATTGAAGTGAAGAAGAAGAGCGAGCAGGCGAAATCGGCCGGGTAGTGCCGTTCGACCCCTGTTTCGGGCCATTCGATGCTTAGAATTACCGCTCAAATTTGTACTTTGCCTTTCTTTCCCCAATTGACAGGACCTCCTGATGCTGGTAACGTGTGTAAATTGCGGTGGGTTTTTCTAACCCAGTGCTGTGTCCTTTTGTCTCGCATGCCTTCCAACTTCATTCACGAGGTTCTGTCGTGAAGCAACGCTACTTCATTCTTGTGCTTGCGCACAGCGTCCATGGGCGGATCCAACGGATTCACATCCCTCACTCCTTCATCTACGCGGTGCTGTTGCTGGCGGCGCTGGGGGCGTTTTCGGCGATGGGATTCGTGGGCAGCTACGGGCGCATGCTATGGAAGGTAGGCCAGTACAACGACCTTCGTAGCGAGGTGGAGACACTGCGGAATCGCTACAGCGACCTGCAGCGGGAAGCAGCGGAACAAACTGAGCAATTGGCCACGCTGCAACTGTTCGCCAGCGAGGTTTCCGTAGCCTATGGGCTGAAGCAGAACCTGGCCGGCGAGCCAGGCTTTGCCAACGAAGCCCGACTGGTGCCCACGGTTTCGGAAACCATTGAGCAGTACAACTTTCTGAAGAGCGCAGACTATTCGCGGCTGTTCCGCGAGTACGTCCGGAAACGACACGCCAATTCCGTACCCAGCATCTGGCCCGTGAACGGGCGGCTGATGGACAACTTCGGCAAGCGCATTGATCCATTCAGCGGCCTGGGAGCCTTCCATTCCGGCGTGGACATCAATGGCAACTTCGGCGACGCCATCAAGGCTACCGCCGACGGCATCGTGACCATGGCGGGATGGATGGGCGGATATGGCCGGATGGTCGTGATTGATCATGGGCAGTACCAGACCCGCTACGCGCACCTTTCCTCAATGCGCGTCACCCCCGGCATGGAGGTACGGCGGGGCGAGGTGATTGGCGGCATGGGCAACTCCGGGCGCGCCACCGGCATCCACCTCCATTACGAAGTGCGCATCAATGGGGTGGCCATCAATCCCTATCCCTTCCTGCGTCGTCCGCTCACGGCGGATGCCAAGAGCCGTGACCTGCCCTTCTAGGGCGACCCCGTCAGCGGCCTGGTTGACCAAGGGAAAGCCCGGTTGGCCAAGGGAAAACGGCTTCGAAACCGGAAGCGGCGCCGTGAGGCGGCGATCCAAATTCAGGGCCATCGTTCTCTTTTCCACGCAGTTTCGATAGAATCTTCAGCACCCGCGCTCTGCAAGCAGCGTTGCGGATCTGGAGGTATGTATGTGTTCCCCCCGGCGTGACTTCTTACGCAAAGCTGCCCTGGCCCTCAGCGGCGTCCACCTGGCGCGACTGCACGTGGATGCCAGTTCTCTGCTGACCTCCACCGCGCAGGATTTCCTCTACTCGCTCAGCGAGGACCAGCGCCGGTTGGCCACGTTCGAGTTCATGGACGCTGAGCGATTTGTGTATCACTTCACGCCCGTCGCCCGCAAAGGACTCGCCTTGCGCGAGATGCGCCCCGAACAACAGCACCTTGCACATGCGCTGCTAAGCGCCGGGCTCAGCCAGCGGGGCTACATCAAGGCAGCCACCATCATGAGCCTGGAAGAGGTGCTGAAGGTGCTGGAGAACGACTCCGGCGAACGACGCAATCCAGGCAAGTATTACTTCAGCATCTTCGGACAGCCCTCAGACAAGGGAATCTGGGGCTATCGCGTCGAGGGGCACCACCTCAGCCTGCATTACACCGTGCGGGACGGGAAGGTGCTGGCGGCCCCCACCTTCCTGGGGTCGAATCCGCGGGAGGTGCGACACGGCGCGCGGAAAGGGCTGCGTGTGCTGTCGGCGGAAGAGGACCTGGGACGGGACCTGCTGCACGCCCTCACGCGGCCACAGCGGGAAGTGGCGGTGGTGGACGCGGTAGCCTATCCGGACATCCTTACCTCAAATCATCGCAAGGCGGCGCTAAGCGGACAGCCCAACGGATTGGCGTTCAGCAACATGACCAGCGCGCAGCGGGACAAACTGCTGGGGATTGTGCGCGAGTACACGGGCAACCTGGCGGAGGAATCGCGTCAGTGGCGGGAGGCGCAGTTGCGTCAGGCCGCGGACAAGCTGCACTTTGCCTGGGCCGGCGGTGCTGAGTTCAAGGACCCTCACTATTACCGCATCCAGGCCCCCACCTTTCTGATTGAGTACGACTGCACGCAGAACGAAGGGAACCACATCCACTCCGTATGGCGAGACTTCACGGGCGATTGGGGCGGCGACCTGCT
>JALOKO010000177.1 GCA_025456495.1 Bryobacterales bacterium
CCTGCTGCTGGATACCATCGGTGAACTGGCCAGCCTCTTCCCGATGGCGGATGTGGTCTTTGTAGGCGGCACGCTAAACCATCGCGGCGGGCACAATATTCTGGAACCGGCGCAATCCGGAAGGGCCATCGTGATTGGCCCGCACATGGAGAACTTTCCTGAGATCGCCGCCGATTTCCGGCAGGCTGGGGCATTGGTGGAAGTGCAGGACACGAACGCGCTTGCGGAGGCGACCGCCCGACTGTTGGAACATCCCGCAGAGCGGAGGGAGTTGGGCCGCATCGCTGCGCGGGTGGCGCAAGCGGGCCGGGGCGCGACGGAACGCTGCATTCATCGAGTGGCGGATCTCTATCAGCACTGTCTGCCCCGCTCTCCGCGCTCCTGGTGGCACTATGCCGCCCTGTGGCCGCTGGCCCGCGTGTGGGCTGCTGGAGCCGCCTGGAAGCGTCATCGCGAATTGCCCCAGGCGCGGCGCTTGCCCGCGGCGGTACTGTGCGTGGGCAACGTCACCATGGGAGGGGCAGGCAAAACCCCCACGGTACTTTGGCTGGTGGAGCAACTGCGCGCACGCGGCCATCAACCCGCCATCCTGACGAGAGGGTATCGACGCGTGAGCCGCCAGGCAACACTGGTCGCCAATCCGGGTGATCGCCCCCCACGCGAATCCACCGGTGATGAGGCGCAAATTCTGCTGCGGCGGGGAGGCGTACCGGTGGGCATTGGCGCCAACCGCGTCCTCGCCGGACAGGCTGTACTGCAACAGCATCCGGCAACGAAGGTCTTCGTCCTGGATGATGGTCTACAGCATTGGCGCCTTCACCGCGACTGCAATCTGGTGGTGGTGGATGCGCTGCAGCCCTTCGGACAGCGGGATCTTTTTCCGCTGGGCCGCCTGAGGGAGCCCCTGGCGGAGGGGCTTTCCCGCGCACATGCATTCCTGATCACGCGGACGGAATGCGGCGCCAGCGTGCTTGGGATTGAACAGACATTGCGGCGCATGCATCCCAAGGCTCCGGTGTTTCGCTCCCGCGTACTCGCTTTGGGGTGGGTGGATGCGCGCACCGGCACAACCCTCCCGCCGGACGCCCTACAGGAGATCCCCGTCGTCGCCTTCTGCGGACTTGCCAACCCGAACAGCTTCTTCGTCACCCTGCGTGCGGTGCAGGTTGCCGTGAAGGCCAGAGCTCCTTTCCCTGACCATCATCCGTATCACCCCCAGGAATTGAAGCGGCTGGACGCTCTTGCCGCTGCCACCGGCGCACAGGCCCTGGTCTGCTCCGAAAAGGACATCCAGAATCTCAACGCCGATTGGGCGAAAAGCATCGGGGACCGTCCCTTGTACTGGCTGAAGATTGGCATGGATGTGGATCAGCCGGAAGCGCTGGTCGCCTTGCTGTGCAAGCAACTGTCGAAAGAGGCACCGCCCAACGGCGATTCCCGCTGATGGCTGTCCTGCTTCGGCCGTGCGCGGCCCAACCCGTTCGCCATGGCCAGCACCGCGAAACCTGCGAGATGGTGGCGGGTGGCATGCCGCTTGCGTCATGCTATTTCTTTGAGAGGTAAACCACTGTGCGCTTTGAAACCGTAAAGCAAGTGACTGAGGACGCCCGCAAGCGGATGGACAAAGTAGTCGGCGATATGGAGCACGCCGTCTCCATCATCCGAACGGGTCGCGCAACCATCCATCTGCTGGAGCCGGTGCGTGTGGACTACTATGGCACTCCCACTCCGTTGAACCAGGTGGCGACGCTGCATGTCCCTGAACCGACGATGATCACCATTCAGCCCTGGGACTCCACACAGATCCGTCCCATTGAGAAGGCCATTCTGGAAAGTGATCTTGGCCTGAACCCTTCCAATGACGGCAAGATCATTCGGCTGCCTGTTCCAGCGCTGAACGAGGAACGGCGCAAGACCATCGTCAAACAGTTACACGTCACCACGGAAGAGCATCGGGTATCCGCGCGCAACGTGCGCCGCGACTGCAACGATGCCCTGAAGAAGTTAATGAGCGAGAAGCTGATTAGCGAAGACGATGAGAAGCGAGCGCTGGAGGAAGTGCAGAAGCTCACCGACGTCTGCATCACCAAGGTGGATGCCGTCGCGAAGGCCAAGGAAAAAGAAATCATGGAGATCTGACCTCTCTGCCGAAGCGGACCCGCCGCCACGTTGGCCATGCCGCACCAGACCTTGCCCCACCCCCGGAGGGCGTCTGGTGCGGCTTTTCGTTGGAAGCTATCCAGTCTGATCGAGTCCAGTCTGATCCACTCCAGTCCACGCCACTCCGCCAGCCGTACTGCCTGCCTGGCGTCGCTTGTCCGACATGGAATGGAGCGTAGCCCTGATGGGTCGCGTTACCATGGGCAGACCTGCTATGCGAAACCTTACCCTCTTTGCTGTTCTCTGCCTGTCCACGTTAAGCGCTTGGGCGCAACCGGCGGGATTCCCCAAGCTGGAGACGTGGGTGGGTCCGGCGCTGCAGACTGGGGTCGCTACGCTGGTGCGCGAGTATCCGGCCCCGGAAGCCCGTCAGGGGGTGGCGGTGGACGAGGCGCACGTGTACGCCATCGTGAACACAATCATCGCCAAGTACGACAAGAGCAACGGTGCGCTGGTGAGCCGCTGGATGAGCCCGCGAGGTGGCCCCATCCGCCACATCAATTCCTGCTACGCGGCAGAAGGAAAGCTGTGGTGTGCGAACTCCAACTTCCCGGAAGTACCCATGGGATCCTCCGTGGAGATCTTCGATGCGGCCACCATGACGCACCTGGAGAGCCATAGCCTGGGCTTGCTGGAAGAAGGTTCACTCACCTTCTTTGAACCGTATGAGGACGGCTTCCTGGCTGGCTTTGCGCACTACGACCAGACTGGCGGAACCGGCTACAAGGGAAGCCGCTATGGCTCAGTCTTCACCTACGATGCGCGCTGGCGCCGGACCGGGGGCTGGCTGATTCCAGAGAGTGTCCAGGCGCGCATGGCGCCACACGCGGCTTCCGGGGGCAGCATTGGTCCTGATGGACTGTTGTACCTGCTGGGTCACGATCGCACAGAAATGTACGTCCTGGCCAAGCCGCGACTGGGGCCGGTGATGCTACACCTGGCCACCATCGACATCGCCGCGGAAGGACAGGCGCTGGTGTGGGACCGTACGGCGCCCGGGCGTCGGGTGTACGCCATCAGCCGCCCCAAGGGAGTGATCCGTGCCTTCGACGTGCCCGAAGTGACGCTGGATCATCCGGATGCCCGCCGCTTTCCTGTCCCTGGCGCGAAGGTTGGCAACTAGGCACTGCCGTCTTCCGCCCTGAACGTTGGCAAGCTGCTGTGATTGCCCTGCCATTCGCGCAACGCCTGTTGCTTGCGGATGCGCAGCAGCAGGTCCTGCAGATCGGCAACGCAACTCAGCTGCTGAGGCAGTGGGCTGCGCTCACTTTCCTGCACCAGTTGTTCGCACAGCAGGTGGTACTGCGCCTGCACAAAGGACTCGTCCAAAACGGGCGCCGCCACGTGCTCACTGGCCTCTGTCTTGAGCGCGATGAGGTCCTGAATCCAGGAGAGCCGAAACTGTTCATTCAGCACCTGCAGGTTGGCCTGCACCTCGCCCGTGCGCATCAGGTGGATGCCCGTTAGCAGGGTTCTGAACGTGTACAGCAGTGGCTTCACGCGCCAGGGTTGACGCCGGTTCAGCGCCTTCCACTCGTTCTGAGAGAAGCCCAGATAATGCAAGTGCAGCGCCTTGCTGAGCAACCCTGGCGATAGCGCCAGCAACTCCTGGTGCCATTCCCCGGTTACCACCACCAGCGGCGAGAGCAGTTGCTCCAGCGCATACCCGTTGCGCTTCAGAAGCAACCGGATGAACTTGCGCGCCTCATGGGTGACGAGATCTAATTCCACCCCGGCCTTCTGCTCCATCAACTCGTAGGTATCCGCTGGCGGCTCCATCGCAAGCAATTGGCTAAGCGCGGTGACGTGGACGCCGCGCACATCGTAGTCAGAGTCCGGCGACGCAAACCCGTACAGGTGCGCGCCGCTGACGGTGGCGAAGAGGAGTTGCCCCGTGCGGGCGCAGGGGTGGCTCAAGGTAATGAGGTCCTTCAGGTGATTCAGGTATGGGTGCATGGTCTCCGGTAGCCTCAGCCTTCGGGGTTGTCTCATTGAACCACGAGTTCAGTGGCGTCATGCTCCGCCGCCTGCCGGGGCAGCACGGAGAAGGGCTCGAAGGAATAGAACCAGCGGTACCGGTGGCTGCGCCAACCTCACTTTCCGTGAGGGACTTCCTGCACGCTTTGCGCCGTATTGAGTGATTCAGGGCACTGGGATTCAGGGCACTGGATTTCAGCAAGCACGGATTGGGCATGGGGGCATGGCTATGGACGCAGGGCATTCCGGGTATGCAGATGAGTTGATCGCAACGCATCGGGGCTATGCGCGGGCGCTATCGGCAGAGGTGCTTCGCACACTGCCGCGACAGGTGGCCCGCGAAGATCTGGACGCCGCCGCGGAACTCGGGCTGGTGGAAGCGGCGCGAGCCTTCGATCCATCGTTGAGGGTGCTGTTCAAGACCTTCGCCTACTATCGCATCCGCGGCGCGATCTATGATGCGCTGCGCAAAATGACTTGGTTCTCAAAGAGCCTGTACGACAAGTACAAGTTTGAGATCGCCGCCAATGAGTACCTGGCGGATTACCATGCCAGTCCGCCCGCCGGAGACGGAGAGCCTGCGTTGCGCCGCGTCGCACAGATCACTGACACCGTGGCCAGTTGCTATCTGCTGTCTCTGGAATCTGAACGGATTGACTGCTGCGATGGTGCGGCAAAAGGAGCTGAGCAGCAAGCCATTGAGCAGCAGACCTCCTTGCGGCTGCGCGAGGCCTTGGAGCGGCTGCCGGAGAAGAATCGCGGAGTGCTGCAGGCGTACTACTTCGAGGACAAAAGCTTGGAGCAGATTGGTGAGGGGCTTGGGTTGTCCAAATCCTGGGTGTGCCGCGTTCACGCGCGGAGCCTGGAGATGCTGAAGGAGGAGCTGGCTGCGCTGGGCGTAGGCGATCCGGCGATGCTACACGCGCAATCCACGTACACAACTGTTGGGGCAGCGGCGCGATAACCGAAAGGCAGACGGCGGAGGTAGGCGAGCAATGGCTGATCCTGTGGTGGGAAAACTGGGATCCGCGGTGATCCAAGGCACGTTGGCCGAAGGAAACGTCGCGGTTGAGAAGCAGGGCCCGTCCAAGTTCGATGCGGTGCAGGCGGAAGCGGCCGCCACAAAGATGGAGGCCGCTGAACTGCCAACGCTGGTGGAGCAAGTCCCTGAGACAGAGAAGCAGCAGTTGGTGAGTGACGTGCGACAGCGCATGGAGAGCCACCCCGCCAGCGTGCCGCAGCAGGTATACGCCCCCGAGATGACTCAGCAATCGGCGCGGTTGGAGAGCGTCCGCACGCGAGTAGCCGCGTTACCACGAGAAGATCTGCGCGTCGCCTTCACCGCGCGGCTGGACCAGATTGATCGTCAGTTTCGGCAGGCTGGCGGCATGTTGGAAAAGATCACCACCATGAACGATCCCCGCGCCTTGCTGCAGTTGCAGATGCAACTGTATCAGGTGAGCCAGAACGTCGAGATGGTGTCCAAGGCAGTGGAGCAGGTAAACAGTGGAGTCAAACAAGTTCTTCAAACGCAGGTCTAGAATGCCTATCGCTTCGGCGCTGCTGGTGGCGCTCAGCATGCTGATGTTGAGTGGCTGCCTGAAGCACGAACTCAGCACCGGGTTATCTGAGCGCGAGGCTCAGGAGATGATCGTGTTGCTGAAAGAGAACGGGTTGGATGCGACACGCGAATTGGTGAAGCGTGAGCGCGAACAGCCCAGCTGGACTGTGCTGGTGAAGGGCGGTGACCAGAATCTGGTGCTGGCCTGGAGGGTGCTGCAGGACAACGGACTGCCTCGACAGCGCATCCACGGGCTCACCGAAGTGTTCAGCAAGGA
Organism: Bryobacterales bacterium; assembly: GCA_025456495.1. Taxonomy (GTDB): domain Bacteria; phylum Acidobacteriota; class Terriglobia; order Bryobacterales; family Bryobacteraceae; genus JACTMJ01. The sequence goes on from JALOKO010000177.1 coordinate 5,976, forward strand.
GGGTATGATTCCCACCGCCACCGAAGAGCGTGCAAAGTATCTGGTGGGACTTTCCGGTGAAGTCAGCGAGACTCTGCGTGCCATCACGGGAGTAGTGGATGCGCGCGTCAACCTGGTGATTCCAGAGAATAGCCCGCTACTGGAGAAGAGCAACTGGAAGCCAGCCACCGCAAGCGTGCTGCTGAAGTACCGCACTGAGAAGCCTCCGCTGCAGCAGGAGAGCATCCAAAGCCTTGTGGCGCGCGCCGTGGAAGGACTCACGGAAGACAACATCACCGTGGTGATGCAGCATGTCACCCCGAAGCCTCAGCCTGCGCGTGACGTGCAGTGGTACGCAGCCAGCCAGGAGGTTTCCATCGCGGCCCTGACTCTGTTGGGGTTGATGACCCTCTTTGCCTTGCTGCTGCTTGGGCGCATCAAGCAACTGCAGTTGCAGTTGAAGCAGCAGGCATCACGCAAAGCTGCCTAGGGAGCGCAGCCATGGACGAGAATCCACAGAAGTCCCCCGACAAGAAACAGGAAACACCTGCCCTGGGTCTGCGCCAGCAGGCATTTGATCTATTGAGCCGCATGCAGGACCGTGCCCAGTTGCGCGAACAACTCAACCTGATGCGCGAGGCTGAGCTCAAGCAGCTATTGCATGATGCGTCTGTACGAGACGCCTCACCAGCATGGCGTGAGATCACCCTGCGCCGATTCATCCGTGAGTCCGAGACAGCACTGAAGAAAGGGGGCTCGGATGGAGGGCAGAATCCTTAAGGGAGCGGTAGGGGCGGGCGCCATCGTCAGACAACCCCTACTGCAGGCAGCCGAGGAGGCAAGGGAGATCCTGACGCAGGCGCATCAAGAGAGAGACCGTATTCGTCAGGAAGCCCGCGAGCAAGGCTTCCGTGAGGGCTTTCAGCAATGGGACACGGCCATTCGTCGCGTCAAGGACACCACAGACACCTACGTTCGTGAACATCAACAGGACTTCCTGAAACTTGCGGTGCGGATTGCGGAAAAGATCCTGGGCGACTCACTACGCGCGGATCCTCAACAGATCATCCAGGTGGTACGGGAAGCCTTGCGCAACTTATCCCGTGAACGTCGATTGACGATTGAAGTTGCCCCTGGTCAGGGCGATTTCCTGGAAAGCCAACGACAGGCGCTGGAAGCGCGCGTAGGGCAGGATTGCACCGTGCGAATCCTGGAAACCCCCGAGGTGTCGCCGGGGGGATGTTTGCTGCGGAGTGACTTGGGGATCATTGATGCGCGCGTGGAAACGCAATTGGCCCTGCTGGAGCGTGCGCTGCTGGCGGGCACGACGCGCGACGATGTGGAGCTTTCCTCCCGTCCGCCGATCTCCGGCCCAGAGGCCAGTGTGTCGTCCATCGCATCCGACGAGGGGGCACGATGACGGGTCCGGCGCACGCTCTTGACTTCGAAAGCCTCTTCACCACGATTGAACGTGCGAATCCCGTCCAGGTGATGGGAAGGGTAAAGGGCGTCACTGGATTGGTGGTGCGCGCCTCTTTGCCGGAAGCGTTCGTGGGC
>JALOKO010000178.1 GCA_025456495.1 Bryobacterales bacterium
CCTCCCCTCAATCACTTAGCGCGTCCCATTTCAGACTCCATCCCCCCGCGCCCCTACAATCCCTGCGAGGTGAACTCCATGGAAACAATCACATTCACTGCCCCGCAGCAAGCCGTCCTCGACGCCATTGCCCAAGGCGCCACCAAAACCGCCGCCGCCCAATCTGCCGGCATCCACCGCGACACCATCCACCACTGGGAGCACACCGTCGCCCACTTCCGCGACGCCCTCCTTGCCGCCCAGGCTGCCTACCGCGAAGAACTCGCCACCCAACTCCGCCGCGTCTCCGCCAAGGCCATCCACCGCCTCGAAGCCCTCCTCGACAGCCCCGACACGCCGCCCGCCCTCCTCTTCCGAGCCATCCACTTCATCCTCACCCGCCCCAGCTTCCCGCAAAAGGAATGGGCGCTCCCCGAAAACCTCAACCCGCCCGAGATCCAGCAAATGCAACACAGCATGGCCATCATCGAAGGCGACTACCAAGCCGCCCGCCAGCACGACGCCATCCGCAAGATGACCGCAGCTACTGTCGAAACCGTCGGAAACGTCGGATCTGTCGGAAACGTCGGATCCATACAAACCCCCGCCACGGCCCACCTCGACGCCCACCACTTCCCTCCCAGCCGCCACGTCCCCATCAGCAACCCGGCGAATCAATTCGACACCACCTCGGCCATGTCGGAAACATCAGCCATGTCGGAAACGTCGGCCATGTCGGAAACGTCGGATCTGTCGGAACCTTCCGCTCCTCCGCGTCGCCCCGCCCCTCGCCGCCAACCCGCCCGCAACGCCGCCTGCCCCTGCGGCTCCGGCAAAAAGTACAAGCGCTGCTGCGGTACGACGGCCGCACCCCTTCTCGCCACCGCCCGTGTGGCCTGAGTCCAGCCATGGCCATTCAGCCCCTTCGCCACCAAGGGAAGCAATCACAGCGAAGCGAGACCCAACTACGGCGCCACGGCCCGGGACGTGCTCGAGTGGACGAGGCGCACAGGCAAAGGGAACGGAACGCCGTCCGCTTCCAGCCGCTGCTTCAGCAGCCGATTCATCGCGCGTCCCACGGCCCACTGGCGGCGTGGCGCGGTCTTCACCCGCATCTTCAGGATGGCGCCGCCGGCATGGAAGCCGTCCACGCCCAGCACCTCCAACGGTTCCAGAACGTCAGTTGCCCACACAGGGTCAGCCCGCAGCTCTTCGGCAATTTCCCGTGCCACCCGGGCTACGAAATCGGGGTCAGCTTTGTGGTGCAGCCGCAGGTCCCAGACAAAGTAGGCAAACTGCAGAGTGAGATTGGACACCATGCGCACGCTGCCGTTCGAGACTATGTGGACCGCGCCGTCACCGGAGCGCAAACGCACGTGGCGCAGGTTGATCTCTTCCACCAGCCCGGACACTTCGCCCAGGCGCACGATGTCACCTTCGCGGATCTGGCCCTCCAGCAGCAGGAAAAGCCCGTTAATGAGATCCTGCACCAGGCTGCGTGCGCCAAACCCGACAGCCAGGCTGACGATGCCCGCCGCACCCAACAGGGCACGGATGTCCAGGCCCGCCTGCTGCGCGATGCTCAGGAACGCCACCGTCAGCACCAGCGCCGACAACGTGTGATGCAGCAGGCCTGCGATGGTGTGGCTGCGCTTTTCGGCCTCCGCCAGCGCCGCGTGATCCTGGGGGCCGGAGGCCTTCCGGCGCCAGCTTTGTGACGCCTTGGCGGCGCGCAGCCAGTGCGCGCGGCCCTGCTCCACGATGCGCGCCAGCGCACGCAACGCCATCCACGTCAACAGGCAGATCAGGGCGACCCGCAGCAGGGCCAGCGTCATCGCTAGCAGACGTTCTGTTCCCAGGATTTCGGCCCAAGTGGTCATTGGCGGTCAACATCGGGAAGGAGGTGCGTACAGGTGCGGCTAGTCATCGCCGGGCGCTGCCTGATGGCCACCCTTTGCGGCGTGCTGGCGGGGGTCCGGCGAGGATGCGCCTTCGGTGGTATGGCGGCCTTCGATTGCGGGCGCGGCGCCGCTGGCTCGCATCTCCTCCAATACCTCCCGCACTACCTCTTTCAGCAGAGCACGGTCCACCAGCGCGGCTGCGGACTGGGCAGCCTGAGGGGCAGCGCCGGACTTGCCAGATGCCGTTGCCAGTTCCCGCGCCACCCCCTCACCCAGGTACAGCGTGCGGTGCGGGAAGGGGATCTCAATACCCAGTTCATCGAAGCGCTTCTTGATGCGCCGGTTCAACTCCCGCCCCACCATCCACTGCTGGATGGGCTTGGTCATGATGCGCATCTTGATCACCACGGCGCTGTCGCCGAACTGGTCGACGCCCAACACTTCCAGGTCATCCAGAATCGCATCGCGGAAGGCTTCTTCCTTGCGCATGGCGGCAGCGAGTTCCTGCACCACCAACACGACGTGGTCAGTGTCTTCCTTGTAGGCAACGCCGAGAGTCTTCCACCAAACCGCCAGTGCCGTTCAGTTGGGCAACATCGCCGACGCGAATCTGATTCTCCAGCAGGATGATGACGCCGCTGATGACATCGCGCACCAGATTCTGCGCGCCGAAGCTGATTGCCAGTCCCGCCACACCAGCGGTGGCCAGAATCGGCGCAATGTCAAAGCCTGCCTGCTGCAGTGCGGTGATGAAGGCCACCACCCAGATAAGCGCGCTCAACGTGCGCTTGAAGAGGGTAGACAGAGTGACGGCGCGCTTGGCCATCTCCACGTCGTCGCCGCGATGGCGCTGCATCGTGCTGACCAGATGCTCGCGCACCTTGGGAATAAGCCGGTTGAGGATCGACGACACAATCCAGGCAAGCACCAGCACAACGAGGATCTTGAGTGCGGATGCCGAGAGATCAAGAATTCGCTGGGGTGAGAGCGCCTGTTCCCAAAATTGCAGCGTGAGAATTTCCAACTGAAACAGCAGTAAATGCAAAACGAAGTCCCTCTCAAAGGCCGAAGTGATCGCCACCGGGCATAGCAGCCAATGGCGCGTACCAGGGGAGTTGGATCGTCTTCCAAGCCGGACCCCGCCAGGTGGCTGTCCTTGCGCAACGTGGCGATGCCAAAGTCCTTGGAGCCGGGGCCAACATCACTCAAGGAACCGGCCACGAGTGGTAGTTCCAGCAAGCGCCCCTCTGTTAGGAGGACCCAGCGCTGCAATGCGTTTCGCAAGCAGCGCAACTGACGCTATCGTAGCGAACACAACGCGCAGGCATGCAGCGCGCCCGTCATGTTAAGACAAGCGGCTACGCGGAGGCGCCCTGGCCAATAAAGACGGGTAGCGCTTGGGCGGATGTGGTGGGGCCGTGAACCACCAGGCGCCCGTCCGAAAGCACTTCCATGCGGTCCAGGAACACCACCCGTTCGTTGCCGGTCTTGGACGTGCGGCCATGATAGACGCAGAACATCTGCCTGGCATCCGGCGAGAACAGGACGCTGTTGTGGCCAGTACCGGTAACGTCGCCTCCAGACGGCGTGTTCTTTTGCAGCACGGGGTTGTTGGCGGCCTTGGTGTAGGTGCCCAATGGCGCGCTGGCCGTCGCATAGCCCACGGCGTAATTCTCTCCCGCGAAGTGGTTGGCCGAGTACATCATGTAGTACGTGCCATTGCGGCGGAAGGTGAAGCTGCCCTCGGTCCAGCGCCGGTTCACCTCGCGAGAGGTCACCGAACGGCTTTCCCATTCCGCCTGCTGGTCGTCCATGGTAAGGGGCGGGCGCAGCAGCAGGACGGGCTCGCCCAGCACGCCGGAGAAGTCCGGCTTCAGCTCAATGCCATACACCCAGCTCTCTTCAATTTCCTGGTACCAGCCCTGCTGGCGGGCATGCGTTGCAATCTCACTCTCGACGGGATTCTTGTAGCAGCAGCGCGAGTAGTAGAGGTAGTGCCGCCCATCGTCATCGACGAACAGGTTGGCGTCGATGATGGGATAGCCCGGGTCAAACAGCGGTCCGTTGCGTAGGTCGCGAAAAGGGCCGGTGGGCTTGTCGGCAACGGCGATGCCGATGCGGAAGTTCTCCAGTTCGTTGGTGGGGTTGTCGCGCCACTGGGCGCTGTAGAAGAGGTAGTAGCGGCCACCCATCTTGTACGCTTCCGGCGCCCAGAAGGAGGCGATGCACCACGAATCGTCGGTATTTCCCTGGTAGACCTGCCCGGCGTAATTCCAGGAGGCCAGGTCCGGTGACACGTAGACGCCGAAGCCATCGCGGGCGCCGCCGCCAGTGCCGTACATGTAGAACTTGCCATCGGCAGGGTCGTGCAGAATGAAGGGATCTCCAAAGGCTACCGGTAGCGGGTTCTGGTAAGTGTTTGTGGTCGGCGTCGGGGCCTTGCCGCAGGAAAGCGCGGTAGCGCCCGCCGCCAGCAAGCCCAGGAACTGGTGTCTGGTAATCGCTCTGTTGTTGGAACTCATCAGGGCACTCCTTTCGGCACTTCGGTTGTATCACTAAACGGCTGGGCCGGCGGAACTGGGTGGCGATGCCAAAGGCACGCGAGGCGAATTAGCCGCCTAGCCCGCGCAGGCTTTCCAGTACCGACAAGCCGATCTGGAAGGCGATGCGCGGCACGGCAAACGCCAGGGGCGCCAGCAGCCACCAGCGACGCTGTTCCAACGCGTAGAGGGTAAGCAGTAACGCTACCGGTCCGCCGGTGCGCGTGTAGCTGTAGGCTTCGCTCCACATGTCAGCTTTGGCAAAACAGCAGATGCCTGCGGCGTATAGCAATGATGTCAGCAACAGCAGAGAACTCCGGTTGCGCAGCCACAGGGGAAGCGCCAGCAGCAGGGCGGCCGCGATCCCCAGTGCGCCTGCGTAGTCCAGCAGCAAGGCGAGCTTCAACCCCAGTGACGGCGCGGGGTAGACGGCGTAGTGAGCCAGCCGGGTGAGGATGCCTTCCAGGGGCCAGCCCCACCAGCGGGTAGCGTCCGCACCGAATTGCTGATGAACCCAGGCAGTCCAGGTCAGAAAGGGAAGCAGCGCCAGGGGCGCCCACAGCGCACGCCGCGCGTCCTGCTGGATCAGGCGCCAGAGGAACCATGCGGCTGCCAGCACCATGCCCGTCTCGCGGGCCAGCGGGGCCAGCGCCATCGCCATCATGGCTACGCCATGGTGATCGCGCTGGATGGCCCACAGCCAGGCCAGCAGGGCCACCACCAGGGCGATATCGGTGAGCATGCGATCCAGGCTCACCACCACGGCGGGGATGGCCAGGAACCCGATTCCGCACCAGACCGGGTAGCCCCAGTCCCGCAGCAGCATCCCGGATAGCACGGTGCCCGCCACGGCCAGCGCACCCATCAGCCCCATCCAGGCGAAGGGCAGTAGGGAGGGGCTTCCTCCGCTGAGCATCCAGGCCATGCCGGGCAGCAAAATACGCCGCCAGCGCATGGAGGGATTGTCGACGAAGGCCGCCACGCCGTGGGCGTTCCATGGGTCATGCGCAATGAAGAGGTAGAACTGCCCGTCGAAGCCAACACTGTTCGGGAACCGATAGAGGCTCTGCTGCAGCGCGGGCGGGGCCGGGGTTTCCGCGCCTGCATAGAACAGGACGGTGGGATTGCCGTGGTGCCCTGCAATCAACAGCAGCTGGTAAGCAGCCACCAGGAGGAGCGCAAGCACACCAACGGAGATGGGACGGGATGACATCACGGAAATCGAAAGCACAACCGGGATCCGAAAAGCACAACCGGGATCCGGAAAGCGTAACGCGGTCTGGAAAACACGAAGGGGCGGTCCGCACTGGACCGCCCCTTCGTATATCGGTTACGCCTTCCCTAGGTGGTGGAGGAAACGGCGATGTTGCTGTTCTTCTTCTGGATGGCCGCCTGCGCCGCCGCCAGCCGCGCGATGGGCACGCGGTAGGGCGAGCAGGAAACGTAATCCATGCCCACCCGGTAGCAGAAGGCCACGCTGGAGGGCTCACCGCCGTGCTCACCGCAGATGCCCACTTCCAGGTCAGGACGGGCTTCGCGACCAAGCTTCACGGCATGCTCAATCAGCCGGCCCACACCGGTCTGGTCAAGCACGGCGAAGGGATCGCCAGTGAAAATCTTCAGGTCCTCGTAGTGCTTGGAGAACTTCACATAGTCGTCGCGGGAAATGCCCAGCGTCGTCTGCGTGAGGTCGTTGGTGCCGAAGCTGAAGAACTCAGCCTCCACCGCGATCTGCTCTGCGGTAAGGGCCGCGCGCGGAATCTCAATCATGGTGCCCACCATGTACTTCAGCTTGCCGGTGAGGCTGGCCTTGGCCAGCACTTCCTCGGCTACCTTGACGACGAGGGCCTTCTGATTTTCGAGTTCCTTCACATTGCCCACCAGCGGGATCATCACTTCGGGGATGACCGTCTTGCCCTTCTGGTGTACCTTCACGGCCGCCTCAAAGATGGCCCGCGCCTGCATCTCAGTAATCTCCGGGTAGGTGATGCCCAGACGGCAGCCACGGTGGCCCAGCATCGGGTTGAACTCGTGCAGTTCCTCCACCCGGTGCAGCAGGGTGGGCAGCAGCTTCTTGAGTTCCTTCACGTCGGTCTTGTAAGACTTCGCCATTTCCCGCTTTTCCTTGATGTCAGCGTGCGGGAAGCGGGCGATATCCACCATCAGGTGTTCGCGCTTGGGAAGGAACTCGTGCAGCGGCGGGTCCAGTGTGCGGATCACCACCGGGTAGCCATCCATCACGGTGAACAGTTGCTCAAAGTCCTTGCGCTGCATGGGCAGCAACTTGGCCAGGGCCTTGCGGCGGCTCTTCTCGTCATCGGCGAGAATCATCGCCTGCACGTGCTCAACGCGGCCTTCCTCAAAGAACATGTGCTCAGTCCGGCAGAGGCCGATGCCTTCGGCGCCGAACTCGCGGGCCTTCTTGGCGTCGCGCGGGGTCTCTGCATTCGTGCGCACGTTGAAGCCGCCACGGCTTTCGTCCACCCACTCCATGAAGCGGGCCAGGTGGCCGGACTTCGTATCGGGGTCCACCGTGCTGGCCTGACCCAGGTAGACATCGCCCGTGGTGCCGTCAATGGAAAGCCAATCGCCTTCCTTCACAGTGATGGTCTTGCCATCCACAGCCACGGTGAGCTTGCCGGCCTTCTCATCCACCTTCAGTGAGGAGGCGCCCACGATGCAGGGCTTGCCCATGCCACGGGCCACCACCGCCGCGTGGCTGGTGAGGCCGCCCACCATGGTGACGATACCCTTGGAAACGTCCATCCCATGGATGTCGTCCGGGGAGGTTTCCTTGCGGACCAGGATGACGGGCTGCGCGGCGCTGGCGGTCACGGCCTTGTCGGAATCGAAGGCCACCTTACCCACGGCCGCGCCCGGCGATGCCGCCAGACCCTTGCCGATGAGGGTGAGGTTCTTCAGCGAACCCTTTTCCAGCAGCGGGTGCAGCAGTTGGTCCAACTGCTCGGGGGCCACGCGCATCACCGCTTCTTCCTTTGAGATCATGCCCTCTTCGCACATCTCGACAGCTACGCGCACAGCCGCCGGACCCGTCCGCTTGCCGTTGCGGGTCTGCAGCATGTACAGCTTGCCTTCCTGCACGGTGAACTCAAAATCCTGCATGTCGCGGTAGTGCTTCTCCAGGGTGGTGGTGATTTCCACCAGTTCGTCGTAGGCCTGGGGCAGCACTTCGTGGAGCTGGGCAATGGGCTGCGGGGTGCGGATGCCCGCCACCACATCCTCGCCCTGGGCGTTGATGAGGAACTCGCCGTAGAACACCTTCTCGCCAGTGGCGGGGTCACGCGTGAAGCCCACGCCGGTGCCGGAGGTGTCGCCCATGTTGCCGAACACCATCGCCTGGATGTTGGTTGCGGTGCCCATGTCATCGGGCAGCTTGTTCATCTTGCGGTAGTAGATGGCCTTGGGCGTGAAGAAGCTTTCAAACACGGCGTCGCGGGACCGGGTTAACTGCTCCATGGGGTCCTGCGGGAAGTCGCGGCCGGTTTCCTTCTTGAACAGCTTCTTGTACTCGCCAACAATCACCTTCAGGTCGTCAGCGCTCAAGCCGGTGTCCAGCTTCACCTTCGCCTTCTTCTTCTGGGCGTCGAAGATGTGGTCGAACTTCTCCATGTCGATGTGGAAGGCAACCTCACCGAACATCTGGATGAAGCGACGGTAGCAATCGTAGGCAAAACGCGGGTTGCCGGTCTTGGCCGCCAGACCTTCCGTGGTCTCGTCGTTCAGGCCCAGGTTGAGGATGGTGTTCATCATGCCGGGCATGGACACCCGGGCGCCCGAGCGGACGCTCAGCAGCAGAGGGTTCTTGGGGTCGCCCAGCTTCTGGCCAATTTCGTTTTCCAGAACCTTGAGCTTTTCCTTCATCTGCTTTTCTACTTCCGCCGGCACCTTCTTGTCGTTGGCGAAGTAGAGGTTGCAGACCTCAGTGACTACGGTAAAACCAGGAGGCACCGGCATGCCCGCGAGCGCCATCTCGGCCAGGCCCGCTCCCTTGCCGCCAAGGACGTCCTTCATCTTGCCGTTGCCGTCGGTAGTCTTACCGAAGGAATAGACGTATTGCTTCATTGCGAATGAATCTCCTTACTGAAAAGAGCGAACCAGGGTTCTCTTACTTGGTGACAATCTCCGAGAAGTCGGCGATGGCCGAAACTTCAGTCATCATTTCGTGCAGCAGGCTCAAGCGGTTCAGTCGAACCTGCTCGTCGCTTGCGTTCACCAGCACTTGATCAAAGAAAGCGTCGATGGCGGGGCGCATGCTGGCGATGGCCTCCAGCGCGCCGTCGTAATCCCCACGGTCGCGGAACGCGCTCACGGTCTGTCGCACCCGCTGGAAGTCCGTGTACAGCGCCTGTTCGGCGCCTTCGGCCAGCAACGACTGAGAGACCGCTCCGCCCGCGAATTCGGCTTGCCGCAAGATGTTCTTGATGCGCTTGAAGCTGGCCGCAATCGGTTCAAAGTCTTTGCCGACACGCACCTTCCGCAAGGCGCGCAGTCGCTGGCCGACATCCATCAAATCCGCGAAGCCGGCGGCCATCACCGCGTTCACTTCGTCGTAGGCAAATCCGCGGACGTCGCGGTAGTAATACCGCACGCGGTCCTTGAAAAACTCCATGAGGGTGGCGTCCTTTCCATAGAACGCCTCCAAGGACAGCTTCGCTTCGCCTTCAGCCAGAATCCGCACGATGCCTTGCGCGGCGCGCCGCAACGCGAACGGGTCACTGGACCCTTTCGGAATCAGGCCAATGGAAAAACAGCCTGCGAGTGTGTCTGCCTTGTCGGCAAGGGACAACAACTGGCCCGTGAGCGTGGAAGGAATGACGGCCTCCATGCTCACTGGCTTGTACTGATCATAAATCGCTTGGGCCACATCCGGGGCTTCCCCCTGATGACGGGCGTACAGCCCGCCAATGATGCCCTGCAACTCAGTGAACTCCTTCACCAGTTCGGTGGTGAGGTCGCACTTGGAAAGCAACGCCGCACGTTGTACGCTGGCCGGATCCACACCCGCCATGGCGGCCAGGTCGCCGGCCTTGGCAACCACGCGATGCGTCTTTTCAAGGTAATTGCCCAGCTTGGCCTGAAAGGTGACGGCGGCCAGGGAGTCCACGCGCTGGGCCAGGCTGCGCTTCTGGTCGACTTCCCAGAAGAATCGCGCGTCATTGAAGCGGGCGCGCAGCACCCGTTCGTTTCCACTGCGCACCAGCCCTTCCGGATCCGCGGCCGTATTCATCACGGCGATGAAGTTCGGCGCCAGGCTGCCGTCAGCCCGCTGCAGCGCGAAGTATTTCTGGTGATAGCGCATCACGGTCACCAGCACTTCCTCAG
>JALOKO010000179.1 GCA_025456495.1 Bryobacterales bacterium
GTTGTCATCAATGTTTTGAATGACATCAGCTTGAATGTCATCTTGGTCATGGTTGTGTGATGATAAACTAGGAGAGTTAACAAGAAGTGTCTCTGGCCTTGCCATTGCCTTGCTCTCGTCATTTTGAAAATCAACCAAATCCAAAACCTCTTCTTCAGTCAAATTGCCTCCTGCTCTTTTGTGGGCAAGTAGTTCCAAACAGTACAGTCTGTCTTCATCAACATCATGTCCCTTCGCTCTCTTTTCCAGAAGCTGTTGATGTTCCTTCGAATGCATTCGTTCGATCTTTCTGGCCATTTTGAAGGAAAGAAGATCCTTAATTTCTGCTTGATCAAGTGAGTTGCCACTCTTCCAGCGATCAAAAAGATCGAGTTCATACAGACGGTCTTCATCAATATCTTCCCCATTTTCTTGTGCATCCAACAGATGATCCAGTTCTTCTAACTCTCCCGAGGAGAGGCTTGACTCGCCATCCTCCAAAATAGGAATGGGCGCAAACACGGCGCATCAGGGCACGAAACGGCGAACGGGATGCAGGCAGGGGTGCAACAGGACGGTGTACCGACACGGTGTACCGATACAGGCATCAGCGGCAAACTGCGAAACAGAATCCCCTGCGGTGAGCGTCCCCCATTGTATCCAGTTCGAAGCAGTTGCCATGTGTAGAAATGGACCCTGGCGGGACGTACAGTGTTTCCGCCAGGCTCGCTTTTCTCAGGTGATTGCAGATTGAGCAAACAGCGACGTGAACGCGAAACCACAACAACCCACGGACCATCCCGGCGCGCAGGCGCCCTCGCGGAATCATCTGGGCAGCTACCTCACGCGGATGGCGAACGATTCGCGGAATCTCGCCTACCGCTATCCGGAAGGGCTTCGAACGCGCAGTCTCACCTATCAGCAGTTAGCGCAGTTGGCCTGGCGCACTGCCCATTGGATGCGCCAGCAGGGCATTCAGCCAGGAGACCGCGTACTGCTGTGGGGACCGAACCGCGGAGAGTGGGCGGCCGCGTTCTGGGCCTGCCTCTGCTCCGGGGTGGTGGCCGCGCCCGTGGACGCCCAGGCCAGCCGGGACTACGCCCTGCGCATTGCGGCGGAGACCCAGGCCAAGCTCCTGCTGGTGGACGAGGTTCAGTTGCAGGCGCTGGGGGATGAGACCGCACGGACGTCCCCGCGGACGCTTCGCTTTTCGCAACTTGCGCAAGCCGTGGCGGCCTTTCCCGCGACACCTCCACCCGATGTGGGACTGCAACGTGATTCACTGGCCCAGATCATCTTCACCTCAGGCTCCACAGCGGCGCCCAAAGGTGTTTGCCTGACGCATGGCAACAGCCTGGCCAGCCTTGAGCCCATTGAACGCGAAATGACGCGCTATCTGCGTTATGAGAAACCGTTTCACCCGGTGCGCTTCCTGGTGCAACTGCCGCTGTCGCATGTCTTCGGACAGATGCTGGGTGTGTTCCTGCCGCCGCTGCTGGGCGGCGAAATGCACTTCCTTCCTGAGCTGAGTCCGGCTGAGGTCATCCATACCATTCACAGCAGGCGGATTTCCGTGATGGCCACGGTGCCCCGCTACCTGGAACTGCTGGGGGCCGAACTCCAGCGGGAGAGTCGTCAACGATGGGGTGGCGAAGGTTTCGACGCGCGGCTGCGGCACGCCGGGAAGGGGCACTTCCTGAAAAGCTGGTGGCTGTTTCGCGATGTTCACCAACGGCTGGGATGGAAGTTCTGGGCTTTTGTGTGCGGGGGCGCCAGCTTGCCCGAGGACGTGGAGTTGCTCTGGCGGCGCATGGGCTATGCGGTGGTGCAGGGCTATGGCATGACTGAGACCGCGTCGCTGATTAGCGTGAACCACCCCTTCAAGATGAGCCGGGGCAGCATTGGCAAGTCGATGGCCGGACGCGAGATCCGCATCAGCGAAACCGGAGAAATCCTGGTTCGTGGACAAACCGTTTCTCCGGGCTATTGGAGCAAGGAGGGCAGGCCTGTTCCGTTGAGCGAGGACGGCGAGTGGTTTGCCACCGGAGACCTGGCCGAGCGCGACGAAAACGGCAACTTCTATTTCCGCGGCCGCAGCAAAGAAATGATCGTCGCAGCCCACGGGATGAACATCTATCCCGAGGACCTTGAGCAGGCCTTGCGCGCCCAGCCCGAGATTCGCGATGCGGTGGTGGTTGGGGTGGAGGACGAGCATGGTCCGCTGCCTATGGCATTGGTGGCGCCCCAGGGCGCCGTCACCCAGTTGGATACGGTGCTGCATCGAGTGAATGCGGGGCTGGAGGCGCATCAGCGCATGACGCGCTGGGCCATCTGGCCGGAACCCGATTTCCCGCGCACAGCCACGCGCAAGATCCGCCGCGGCGCCGTCCGCGAATATGCCCAGGCGTTGCTGAGCGGGGAGCCCGTGGACGCCTTGCGCGCCAGCGCCCTGGAGCGTGTGCTTCACGAAGCAGGGGCGCGTTGGGAAGGCGCACTCCAGGAGCAGTGGCACGTCGGCCAGCACCTGGCGCTGGACTCACTGGCGCGCGTACAGTTGACCAGCGCGCTGGAAGCTCGCTTCTCTGTGTCCATGGACGACGGAGCCATCACCGAAACCACAACCGTCGCCGAACTGCGAACAATGCTGGGGCAGGCCTTGGACATGGGTGCGGAAGCCGCCACGCGGGGGGCCGAGGAACCATCGGCAACGCACCCGGCTCCCTCGAACGCAACGGGAAGCCCCGCGCCACAGCAAGAACCGCACGTGGCATCCGCCACATCCACGCGAGCGCAGGCATCGCCGTCCGCCGCGAAAGCCGCCAACCCCCCCAGCGCGGAACCGTCGTTCCCCTTCCCCCGCTGGCCGCGCTTCTGGTGGGCACGCGCCTTCCGCGTGCTGTTTCACCTGCTGGTGCTGCGCCCGTTGACGCGTTTCTATTCCGGCCGCGCAGCGCTGGTGGGCAAAGAGTATCTGCGTCAGGTGCATGGCCCTGCCCTGTTTGTGTCGAACCATCTCACTGAGATTGACGGCGCCCTCATCATGGGTCGCCTTCCACTGCGCATGACCGGTCGCTTTTCTATCGCCATGAGCGGCGAGATGCTGCGTGGCTACAAGTATCCAGCCGCAACCGAAGCCTGGTACTGGAAGCTGTGGCTGCCCATCCAATACCTGCTGGTGGTGCTGAGCTACCACGTGTTCCCGCTGCCAAGAACGGCTGGGGTGCGCCGGGCATTCCGCCACGCGGGGCAACTCGCCGACCATGGCTATCACATCCTGGTGTTTCCGGAAGGCACGCGCTCCACCACTGGCAAGTTGCTGCCCTTCCGCCAAGGGGCAGGAATTCTGGCGCGAGACCTGCAGTTGCCCGTGGTGCCCATCTGCTTGACGGGCATCCACGAATTGCGCCAGCAGGGACGTCGTGTGGCCCGGCGTGGCGAGGTGCAGATTCGCATTGGCGCTCCACTGCGCTTTGACTTGGCCGAAGATGCCACCGGGGTGGCGGCCAAGCTGGAAGCCGCCGTCCGGTCATTGGCTCAGCAGAACGATACGCCCTAAACCAAGGCCCGGTAAGCGCCTTACGGTGCAACTGGAGACGCTTGCGCAACAACCGTGAAGCCAACCTGACGGCCAACCGGAAGGGCGCCCATCACCGCGCGTGGATTCGATAGACTACCGGAATCATGTCCACGTCGCTTACCCGTCGCACGCTGCTCGCCAGCGCCACCGCTCCTCTTTTTGCCGCCTCCGCATTGGCGCAACAAAAGCCCCTGAACTTCGTAATGATCTATTGCGATGACCTCGGCTACGGCGACTTGGGCTGTTACGGTTCCTCCATTCGTACGCCCCACATTGACTCTCTGGCCAGAGATGGGATGCGCTTCACTGACTTTCATTCGGGAAACCCGGTGTGCTCGCCATCGCGCGCGGCCTTGCTCACCGGACGCCACAATACCCGGGTGAACGTGCCGCGCGTCTTCTTTCCCAGGGACAACGACGGACTGCCCACCAACGAGATCACCATTGCCCGCCACCTGAGCGGCCACGGATACGCCACCTCCTGCGTGGGCAAGTGGCACCTGGGGCATAGGCACCCGCACCTGCCCACTGACCATGGCTTCCAGGAATACTTTGGCATCCCCTACAGCAACGACATGAATCCGCGCTGGCTGATGGAGGACGATCGCGTATTGGAAGAGCAGACACCCTTGGACACCCTGACACCCCGCTACACCCAGCGGGCGGTGCAGTTCATTGAACGCAGCAAGGACAAGCCCTTCTTCCTCTATTTCCCTCACACCTACCCGCATATTCCGCTGGCGGCGTCGAAGGCCTTTCGAGGCAAGTCACCGCAAGGCCTTTACGGCGACGTGGTGGAGGAGATTGACTGGAGCGTCGGCGAGGTGCTGCGCTCTCTAAAGGCCAACGGATTGGCCGAGAACACGCTGGTTGTGTTCTCCAGCGACAACGGCCCCTGGTATCAGGGCTCGTCAGGGCTGAACCGTGGCCGCAAAGGCATGACCACCGAAGGCGGCATGCGCGTGCCTGGTCTGGCGCGCTTGCCCGGAGTGATCCCCGCCGGACGCGTCAACCGCGGCTTCGCCAGCGTCCTGGACATCCTGCCCACCTTCAGCGCAATGGCGGGCCTGCCGATGCCAGCAAATCCGCTGGATGGCCAGGACATCCGTCCCATGCTGCAGGGGACGCGCGAAGCCGTCGAACGCACGCAACCCTTCCTGTATTTTGAAGGCTGGGACGCACAGTGCAGCCGACTGGGCAAGTGGAAATTGCACTTTGCCCGACGCAACGATTTCATCTACTCCCCATCCCCGGTGGGCGGGGTGAAGACGCTGCCATTGAATCCGCCGGAACTGTACAACCTGGAACTGGACCCCGACGAGAGCTACGATGTGGCGCCGGAGAATCCGCAGGTCACGCAGGACCTGCTACGTCGCACGGAGACGATGCTGGCGGGCTTCCCGCGGGAAGTGCGCGATGCCCGCGCCAAGGTGCTGGCCACGCCCACCGGACCCAGCGAACCCGGCCGTCTGCCGCGCGAGGCGCCACGCGGTTAGCAATCAAAGG
Source organism: Bryobacterales bacterium (assembly GCA_025456495.1). Classification (GTDB taxonomy): domain Bacteria; phylum Acidobacteriota; class Terriglobia; order Bryobacterales; family Bryobacteraceae; genus JACTMJ01. The sequence continues at coordinate 5,063 of JALOKO010000179.1, forward strand.
TCAGGGTAGCCCTCAACCCCCGGACGCTGGATGTAGTGGTCAGCAAAACTCTGGTGCGCGCCGGGAAGTTCACGCTTGGGCATGTGACAGCCAGTACACGAGTTCGTTTGGCCCGCGCTACAAGCCGCCAGATTGGCCTTTGGCTGTCCGTGGCAGGCCATGCAAGTCTTGTCATACATCGTGGCGTCACGAACAACCGGCGTATGCGGGTTGTGACAAGCGACACAGGACAATCGTCCGTCGGCAGAGTCGTAGCATTTGCTAAGCGCCAGTCGATACGGCTGAAAGCGTACGTTCAGCACGCCGCGTATGCGCATCTCCACCACATCCTCCCAGGTGCGGTGACAACTTCCACAGAGTTGACTGGCATCCTCCGCCTCCATCATCTTCAGGGACTTTAGTTTGCCCGTGCTCAGATCGCCTGACCGCCTGGCCTGCACATGGGCAAGTCCTTCACCGTGGCAGTTCTCGCACCCTACTCCAGCTTCAATTCCCGCCAGGCTAGGCTCGCCGCTACGCGGAACACCAAGCGCATGGCAACCGAAGCACTCACGTACGTCTCCGACACCCATCGGTCTGCCAATGGCATCGTCCAACGAAGAAGCGCGCTGATTCGCGGCGCCGATCGTGAGATCAAGACCTGCGATTCGCCGATACTCACTTACCCGGCTCTCAATCAACCTGCCATTGTGCTCAAGGATAAAGGTCCGGCCGGCTTCCCCTGCACCAAATAGCCAAGTAATTGGCACTTCCTTCGTCTCGCCGCCATATTCAACGGCATAGTTGGCATCGCCGCCACTCTCAGTGAGTCGGTATCGCGCTTCATCGATGGTGGCGACCAGCGGAGCCCGCCCAAGGAATACGCCAGCGGATCCTGACGCCACCAGGGCATGACGCATGGGGCTGCTTGCGTAGCTGCTGGCGATAGCAGGGTGACACGGTGCGCAGCTATCGCTTCCTGCAAACCCCTGGCTTGCCAACGGACTCAACTGTGCGTGGGCAACGCGGGTTGATTGTGCTTCGCCAATGCTGATTGCAATTGCCATCAGCAGCAAACCCAACACAATCTTCCAATCAACGTGAGTAAGCGGATTACGCACTACACATCACACAGGGCTACGGCTTCCTTCAAGGAGGTCAGCGGATCCCGTTTCGGAATGAACTCGTGGCAGAAGTAGCCGGTAAAGCCCGTTTCCACGATCGCCTTGGCGATGGGCGGGTAGTAAAGCTCTTGCGTCTCGTCAAGTTCGTTTCGTCCAGGATTACCGCCGGTATGATAATGGAAGAAATACTTGTGATTATCCTTTATGGTGCGAATGATATCGCCTTCCATGATCTGCATATGATAGATATCATATAGCAGTCCAAATAGCGGATGGTTCACCTGCTTACAAAGCTCTACCCCCCATGCAGACTTGTCGCATTGATAATCAGGATGATTCACCTTGCTATTCAGCAGCTCCATCACAATCTGCACACCCGTCTCTTCCGCCAGCGGCATGAGTTGCTTCAAACCAATGGCGCAGTTTTCCAGGCCCTCCGCATCGCCCATGCCTTTCCGCTCGCCGGAAAAGACGATCACGTGAGGGGCGCCTGCTTCCTTGGCGGCGCGAATCATCGGCCCCATCTTCTCTTTGATTGAGGCATGCGCTTCCTTGCGGTTCAACCCATCTCGGATGCTGGTGGGGCCGGGAACCATCGTGGGAGTCAGTCCGTATTTCTTCAGGACGGGCCAATCCGCCGGGGCTGGTAGGTCCACACTCTTCAGGCCCATCTCCGCGCAGGCCTTGGCGAAGTCCTCAATGGGAATCTTGCTGTAACACCATCGACAGGCGCCCTGCTTGAGGTTACCCTTCAGCGGGGCAGCAGAGAGAGCGGCGCTACTGCCTAAAGCGAGGGCGGTTGCGCCTGCGGCGGGGAGAAAGCTTCTGCGTTTCATGGCGTCTATGCTATCGAAAACCGAAGGCGAAGTGGAGCACCCGCGTGACCGCGATAACTCGCCCACCAATTACAGGTTCCACCAGTAGTTCCACTTGAACACCAGCGCGCGATTCTTCACTGCGAACAGCCCTGGAAGGTCCTGTCCGGGTTGCAGGAACTGCGGCAGGTAGTTGTCTGTCCACACCACGAAGATGTCCGAAGCCGGCCGATACCGCCACTGCATCCGGGTGTTCAGGTTCATGTTGTTCTGCTGCTCGTTGTACTGGATGAAGGTGGTCAGGAAGAGCGAGCGGCTGAATGACACATCCAGCCGGGTACCAGCCAGCCACAATTGGGTCTGCCCATAGCCTTCAGGCAGTCGGATGTCATTGTATTGATAGTTGAGGGAGATCGCGCCATAAGGCTGAAAACGATAGCC
>JALOKO010000180.1 GCA_025456495.1 Bryobacterales bacterium
CCTCCGGCAACTGCAGCGAAGAACCCATCGCGCGCGATAACCGGGAAGCCCTTGGGAGGCTGGCTGGGCTGGCGGACGCCTTTCTGTTGCACGACCGGGAGATCCACGTGGTCGCCGACGATAGCGTCGTTCGTGTGTTCCGGGGCAGGGAATTGCCATTGCGCCGTTCACGGGGCTATGCGCCGTTGCCGGTGGTGCTTCCCACGGACGGACCGGCCGTGCTGGCTGTGGGTGGTGAGTTGAAGGCTGCCTTCTGTGTCACCAAAGGAGCCAGTGCCTATATCAGCCAACACATTGGCGATCTGGGCAACATGGAAACCCAGGAGGCCTTCGAACGCGCGCTACGGCACTTTCTGGTCCTGTTCCGGGTGGTGCCGCGGGCGGTGATCTGCGATGCGCATCCGGGCTACCTGTCCTCTCGTTGGGCGCGCGCATATGCGGCTGCACACCAATTGCCGCTACTTGCGGTGCAGCACCATCGAGCGCATGTGGCGTCCCTGATGGCTGAACATGGGCTATCGATGGACGCGCCGCTGTTGGGCGTCGCGCTGGATGGCACGGGCTATGGCGACGACGGCGCGATCTGGGGTGGGGAATTCCTGCGTGTTGGTCGCGGCGGGATGAGGCGTATCGCGCACCTGCGCTACCTGCCACTGCCGGGTGGGGATGCCGCCATTCGGCATCCCTGGCGTTGCGCCGTGTCGCATCTGCGCGAGGCAGGCTTTGCCTTGGAACTGGTCGCCCGGCTTCTAGGCGGACACGAAGCGGACTTGCCGTTGCTGTGGCGACAATTGGAGCGCGGTTTGCTGTGCGTGCCCACCAGCAGTGCGGGGCGACTGTTCGATGCGGTGGCCGCTGTGTTGGGGCTACGGCACTCGGTTCGCTTTGAGGCCCAGGCAGCCATGCAACTGGAGGCGCTCTGTCGCAGTCTGCCACCGCAGGACCCCTATCCGGTGGAGATTGTCGCAGCCGACGCGACCTCCAACCCGGAGTCACCACTGGTGCTGGACCCACGACCCCTCTGGCGCGCCTTGGTGGCTGATCGCCTTGCCGGGGTCGCGCCTTCCCTGCTTGCCGCGCGTTTCCATGCATCCCTTGCCCAAGCCGTGCTGGAAGTGGCCCGAATGGAGCGCGACCGCCGGGGCACGCAGCGTGTGGGCCTTACCGGCGGCGTCTTCCAGAACCTGCGGCTGCTGGAGGAAACCGTCGATCGCCTGCACGGAGACGGCTTTGCCGTGCTGCACCATCAGTTGGTTCCGCCGAACGATGGCGGTTTGGCGCTGGGGCAGGCTTGGTTGGGTCGCCTTGCATTGGCGGAAGCCCAAGCGGGCGGCGCCGGTCTTGGTGGCGCCTGGACGGACGATGCCTGGACGGACGGCGCCTGGACGGATGGCGCGGCGCCGCTGCGCTGAGCGCGGTCGGCATACAATGGGGGACCATGAGCCCATCCCAAACCGCCCCGTTGACGCGACGACGCGTCCTGCAGCGAACCGGCATTCTGGCGGTGGGCGGGGGCTTGTGGGCTGGCGCACTGCGGGCGGCAGGCGCACCGGTCGCGACGGTTCTGGAAGTGCGCACCATCTCTCCGCAACCGGAGGTGTTTCACGGCTGGCCGACGCTCATCCGGCGCTCCAACGGGGAACTGGTGGCGGCGTGGTCAGGTGGGCGGGAGGGGCACGTCTGTCCCTTTGGCCGCGTGGAACTGATGTGCTCAAGAGACGAAGGCCTTTCCTGGAGTTGGCCGCGGACGGTGATGGATACACCCATCGATGACCGGGACGCCGGTCTGCTGGAAACGCCCTCCGGCGCGCTGTTGGTGACCACCTTCACCTCTGTGGTCTACGAACGTTTGCTCGCCGAGGCAAAGGACTGGGACCCCCAGCGCCTGGAACGCTGGAACGCCGTGCAGCGGGCCACCACGCAGCAGCAGCGGCAAGCGCTTACCGGCGCCTGGATGCTGCGCAGCACGGATGGCGGATTCACGTGGCAGGCGCCATTTCGGGTGCCGGTCACCAGTCCGCACGGGCCCTTCGCGCTGCGCGATGGACGCCTGCTGTATCCCGGTAAGGAGTATCCGGGAGGCGAGCAGGGAATTGGCGTCTGCGTTTCCACCGACGACGGCCGCACATGGCGCTGGCTGTCCCGCATCCCCACCCGTCCTGGCGACACTGCGGTGGATTACCATGAACTCCACGGCGTGGAAGTGCGCCCGGGCCAGCTCTTGGTGCATATTCGCAACCATAACGAAGCGAACCGCATGGAGACGCTGCAGACCGAATCGCAGGATGGCGGCCTAACCTGGACGGAGCCCCATTCGATTGGGGTTTGGGGGTTGCCCTCGCACCTGCTGCAACTGCGGGACGGGCGGCTGCTGATGAGCTACAGTCACCGGCGCCCTCCGCGTGGTAACCAGGCGCGCGTGAGCGAAGACGGTGGCAGGACGTGGTCACAGCCCCTGTTGCTTTCCGACGATGGGGTGGCTGACCTTGGCTACCCCTCCACCGTCGAACTGCCCACCGGCGAACTGCTCAGCCTGTGGTACGAGGTGCGCCCCGAAGCCGCCCAATCGCATCGCAAGGCCGTCCTGCGCTTGGCGCGATGGCGGCTCGGCTAGCCGATGTACACGTCCCGCCAATCGCGAGCGGCGATCCGCTAAGGGGTCCCGGACGTGTGAGATGTTCCGCGTAAAGGCTTAAGAGTTATCTGAAAAACTATAGCTATCGCGGTAAAGCCGTTAGGGATACAACGGAATCAATGTGTAACGAAAAGTACTATAAGCTCTAGACCGTGCTAGTCCCATTAAAATCGCGTAAGATTAGGGCCTCAATCCGTTGCCCGGTTCCGAGTGGGTGATGTGAATTGCGAAATCCTGATGTTTCAGTGAGGGGCCGATGAACACGAGATCTTTCTTGAGTTGGAAGTGTGGGCTGCTGGTGCTGGGTCTGGCGGTTTTTTGTGGTCACGCGTTGGCAAGCACCATCGATGTCACCATCAATGGGACGCACGCGATCTTTCTGGCGGGACGCACCGACATCACCATTCCCGATGCCAGTGCGCCATGGCCGGCGGTGGGCGACCTGCCGGGAACCTTTCTGGTGCGGCACGGATCCCCGACGCCCGAGGAAGCCCAGGAGCAGTTTCCGCCCATGATTGGCGTCTCCGGGGGGGATGTGATTCGGGCTCTTGACCCCGCGGTGGGCGGCATCAACTTTTTCCGTGGGTTCGGGCCGCCATTTTTTGGGCCTGCCGGGAACGGCGTGAGCGGCAGCAACTTGAATCCATTGGGGGGCATTAGCGGCTATGTCGGGCCGCAGGGCGCCTTGGTGGGTGTGTTCCTGGATGACAGCGTGCCGCTGAGTGGGCCGCCCGCGACCTTGAATTTCAACCCTGGTGGCTTGGGAACGGACTTCCTGGCGCTAAACCCGCTGCTGGGACAAATCTTCTACATCGGAACGGGCCTCACCAGCAGCAATGAGTTCCGCCAGTACGTGGCTCCGACGGGGGCGACGCGGCTTTTCCTGGGCATCCCGGACGGCTTTGGTTTCATAGGGGCACCGGGGGCCTATGACGACAACGACGGCTCCTACCGGATTCGGATCGGCATCAACTCGGTTCCTGATCCTGATCCCGGTCAGGTTCCTGAGCCGGGCACGATGCTGTCTGTGCTGGCCGGGATGGGCCTGGTGGTGGTGTTGCGCCGGCACAAGCGCGTTGCGTAGGCGCGACGGATGGGAAACGGCGCAGGGCAGGGGCCACCTTGAGCGTGTCCCTGCCCGCGCCAAATCACACCGATTCTGTTTCGGGGCTTCGCGTGGCGACAGCGGCGGCGCCTTGTCAGGGTAGGCACGCGAAACAAGAATCGTCGCTAAGAATTCTTCCGCAATGATGCGGATTTCGCTATGATTTGCCGTTCTTTGGCTAGTACTGGAGCATCTAGTAGGTAATGGTTTCTACTGGGGTTGCCGATATCCCTTGTCGTAGTACTGATCCTGCTCGCCGTTCAAGACGAAGCGCAGCCAGCCGAGCTGCGCACGAAACGAAGCGCGCCGGGATCTGGTCTCTGAGAAGCGATTTCGGAAAAGGAGTGCATCCAGATGTCCACCAAGCGATTCTGGTTGTTCGCGGCGATGTTGCTGGTTTTTGCTGAGGGCTCTCGCGCCTCAGCGGCAGGTTCGGGACATTCCGCTCCCATGCCCGGTATGGTGAAGTTGGGCAGTCTGGAATTCACTGAGGCGCAACTGCTGATGCTGATGGTTTACGGTTTCCTGCTGGCCGTAATGCTGCGCCGCCGGATCGTGGGCTAACGCTTCGGCGCACCCGCATCGAAGCCTGGTTGCTTGTCGCCCCCCAACACTCTGATTGGCGGGCTCGCCCTGGCTGGTCGGGCTGCGACGCTGGCCATCGCCCGGCCCCAATCCGCGGTTGCGGGTGAGGGCCGGGCTGCCAGGACGCCTGCGCCGGCAGGCATCCGAGCGGATGTGGTGGTGACTCCCCTATGTCGAGTGGGGCGGGTTCATGGAGGAACCAGGTTGCGCGGGAACGGGTAGCCGTGGCTACCGCGTTTCCAGCATTTCCTTTGGCTTGAACTTCGCGCTGAGCTTCAGGGGTCCCATCCGGGTTTCGAACAGCACGGATTTGGTTTTCGCGGTGAAGTCCGTTTGCTTGGGGAAGTAGAACAGGGTGATGCGCTCTGTTCCGCTCATTACCGTCTCAATGCGCTCGGGCGCTAGGGTCGCGCCATCGATGGTGAGGGTGCTGTTTTCTTTCAATTGCTGCTGCATGCGCTGACGGGCCGCCGCCATCTGCTCCGCGGTGGGTCCTTCGCCGGGGGACGCGCCCGCCCGGTTGCCTGGCGGTCGCATGCCGGGTCCTCCGCCGGGTCCTGCTTGTAACCCCATGACAGCCAGGATGTGATGCGTGGGCTGAGTGTCCAATTGCCGCTGGAGCTCCGGGGCAGCGGAGCTTTCGCGCAATTGCGCCGCCCGCACCATCGCCTGGCGGATGGGCAAGGCGCTTTGCCACATGACGTACGCACTGGGTGGCTGGGGAGCGCCCATGCCGCCGCCGGGAGCGCCCATGCCGCCGCCGGGAGCGCCCATGCCGCCGCCGGGAGCGCCCATGCCGCCGGGAGCGCCCATGCGTGCGCCGCCGGGCATGTTCGAGAAATCCAAACTCACATCGGCGCTACGCACCCACGGAGAATCTCCCAGCATCTTCTCCACCTCTTTTTCTGTCCACTGGCCGTAGGGCTTGGCGGTCCAGAAGGGTGCGGCCAACAGGCTACCGCCAAGAAGCGCGGTAGCCAGGATAGGAATCAGCGTTCGTTGGGTCATGGAAAGATACTCCTTCATCCGAATGCAGCCTAGAACGAAAATCGCAGCGATGCCTCCAGGATGCGGTTGCCCGCATTGCCCCCGGCCGGACCGAAGCCTGCCAGCGCCGTGGACTGGCCGAAGAGCGTAGAGGCCAGATTGCCCACCGGGCTGCCTGGGTTGGTTGTGTTGAACAGGTTGCGGGCGCTGAGGGAGAGGTTGATGGAGTAGCGTCCGCCGCTGCTGCCGAAGCCGCCCATAGCGCCACGCATGCCACCGCTACCCATGGGTCCACCGCCACCCATGGGTCCACCGCCCCGCATCATCGGCGGGGGTCCGCCAGCACCGGGTCCGCCGGATCCGTCAGCGCCGGGTCCACCGGACATCATGCCTGGAACTCCGGCACTGCCGCGGCGTTCGCCAAAGCTCCAACTGCGGCTGATGCGCAAGTTCGTGGTGAACTGGCTGGGGCCGTTCCCGAAATTCCTGGGAATCAGGGCCGTTCCGGGCAAGGGAGTAGGGTCAAAGGCGCCCCACGGGGTTTGCACGACACCGGCTCGGCTGAGGTCTGTGGCGAAGGCTGGCCGGTCAGTGAATACCGTGTCGCCATTGTTGTCGCGACCGGTGGTGATGTTGAAGGGCATGCCGGACCGGTACATCACGAACGGGTTCAGCGTGATGCCCCAGGGCGCGTTTAGGTTGCCGCCCATCACCACGCGATGGCGGACGTCCATCACGCTGCGGCCCCACTCCCCGCTGAGGTCGTACTGGTTGGCAGGGAGCGCGGCGCCACGGTCAGCATCCGATTCCGCCTTGCCCCAGGAATAGAATCCGAAAAGCATCACACGGCGATGAAACCGGGTGCTGAGGTTCGTCACCAGTTGCTGCTGGTTCATGCGCCCGGTGGCTTCGTACAGGAAAAGGTTCTGCTGGCCGAACGGACGTTCGCCGCCGTCAGGAAGTGGCGCGTTGATGTTGCGGGTGCGTAGGACGTTCACTGCCCGCGTCCGGACCCAGTTGATAGAGAGCGTGGTGCTTGCGGGAAGCGCGCGTTCCACGCCCAGTGAGGTTTGCATCATGTAGGGCACACGCAGGTCCTGGGCGATGCGATAGGTTGCCTGAGGCGCCGCGCTGGCTGCCAGGGAGGTTGCCGCCGGAACGACCGGAAAGAATGTGGGGTCGGGCACAATGTACTGCTGTTGATTGCTGCCGTTGAAGCGCAGGGCGCTGAGGGTGTAGGCGTCATCGAAACGGTCGTAGAAGATGCCTGCTCCGGCGCGGATGACCGTTTTGCCGTTGCGTCCGCCTTGGGAGTCTGGAGACCAGGCAAGGCTCAGGCGCGGTGCGACGTTGCGGTTATCCCGCACATTGGTTTGGTTCTCATAGCGGACGCCGAAAGCCAGGGTGAGGTTGGGCTTCACGCGCCAATCGTGGGTGAGGAAGAGGCCCAGGTCGTACTGGCTTACCTGTGCGCGCGGGTCGCCAGCGGCCAGGGTGAACTGGCTGGCGCCTCCGCCCAGCAGGCGAATCTGCTCCGGGCTGTAGCCGAGTGACTGGAAGTAGAGAGTGCGGCGATACCGTTCCAGGGACGTGATGGGTGTCAACTGGAAGCTCCCGTCGGTGTTCATCAGCGGCTGCTGCAGGGCATCCAGTGAGGGGGCCAGTCCTCCGGCGAAGGTGAAGGTCCCCAGGAAGTTGTTGGGCGAATCATCGGTGAAGTTGCTGCCGCGCAGTCGTCCGCCGAACTTCACGGTGTGCTTGCCGTGGACCACGGAAGTCATATTCTGCAGTTCCAGGCTGTTGCGTCCGCTGGAGGCAACGCCCTGCGTGGAGCCGCCACTTTCGAAGGCCTGCAGCACGTTGATGGCAGGTAGCAGAGTGAAAGGCTCCTGCTGGTTCCGCATGCGGGAATACTCAAAGCGGGTTTCGTTGATGGCGGTGGCGGAGAGTGTGGCGGTTTCGGTCAACTGAAGGGTTTCTCCGTTCTGTCTGCCGTCACTGGCCCGATCAGGCAGCGTGAACTCGCCAATGCCGTTGTTGCGAGAGCTGGTGCGCAGCACGTTGAAGCGACCCACCAAGGTGTTCCTGTCGTTTAGTGCATAGTCAAAG
>JALOKO010000181.1 GCA_025456495.1 Bryobacterales bacterium
CATCAACCAGATCCGCAATCATGGCTATTCCAGTTCGCCACGGAGGCACGGCAGGCCCGGGCAAGTGTTCTACGCATCCACGCTGATGAACCATCATCAGACCTGGTGGCCACACTACCCGGCCATTGCGCAGTATGTGACGCGCATGAACTATTTGCTGCAGCAGGGAGAGGCCGTCAACGACGTATGGATTTACCACAACCTGTGGGACGGCATGGCGGACTACAAACAGCCCACGCCTGAATGGATGAAGGGCGACAACGCGTGGCGCCGTCCGGACATCAACCCGGGCATCGACGGCAGCGCGCAGATTGCGATGCGTACCCGGGATGTGGCCGAGACCTTGCGCATGGGCGGCTACGGGTTCTGCTATATGAACGACCACGCGCTGGAAACCCGGATTTCAGCATCGCCCACAGCCAAGGATCTGCGTGGTACGCGAGTGCTGGTGCTGTCGCGTACACGCTTTGTTCCCACGGCAACGCTGCGGAAACTGCTGACGCTGACGCAGGCAGGTCTTCACGTCCTGGCATTGGGCAACCTTCCAGAGGCAGGCGTGGGCCTACAGGAACAAACCACCGGCAAAGCGGATTGGCAGGCGGCCTTCGATGCGTTGTGGAAGTCCGGCAAGTTGAGCGTAGTCTCTGACCCCTACGCGATGCGGCTATGGCTGGACTTCAGACACAAGCCGGACTTTGAGCGTGATGCCGCCGCCACGAACCTGGGCTTCATTCACCGTCGCGACGTTGAGCAACACTTCTACTTTGTGTCGAATGGGAGCGACGCGAAGGTGGAAGCACAGGTGACCTTAAGGCAATCCGCCGAGGGGGTGGAACGATGGGAGGCTGCGTCGGGCAAGGCAGGCCGTCTCGCTTTCACGACCGCTGAGGACGGCCGCACCCGCGTGCCCTTGCAGTTGGGGCCGTGGGAGAGTTGCGTGCTTGTGCTGAAGCCCTCCACACTGGCCCCGTCAGAAATCCCCTTGGCGTTCGTCGATGCCACTGTCCGCATCCCACTCGAGGACTGGGAGATCTACAGAGACGGCGAGGATACGGTAATTCCGCTTCCCAACGGACCAGTGGATTGGGAAACCCTCGCCGGTTGGGCGAACTACGCAGGAGTGGGCTGCTATCGAACCAGTGTGCGCATTCCACCGCGTGCCAGCGGCGCGCCGCCGAGGTATGTGCTGGACCTGGGCGACCTGGAAGCAAGCGCCGAAGTGCGGGTAAATGGACAGCCCACCGGATTCGCCATTCTGCCCCCCTGGCGGGTGGACCTCAGCCAGGTGCTGAGTCCGGGTTCACATCAGATTGAGGTGCGCGTCGCCAATCTGTGGAGCAACGCGGTGAAGGCGATGCCGCCACAGCCTAGCACCCTTCCAGGTCCGGGATATGGGGTGACGGACGTGCTGTACGGGCCTGCTGAGCGACCGCGCCAACGATCTGGGTTGTTAGCACCCGTCACGCTGCTGGTGGTTCCGCCATCGTAATTCGCGACGCGGCCCACCCGCAGCGGAGGCGGCGCCTGACGGCTATTTCTTCTTTGACCGCTTGCGCGTGATGGGCATATTGCCGACGTCCTTGACAACGCGACCCGCCACCGACTTATCGAGGTCAGCGTCCTTCATGGCGCGGCTGGTGAGACCTCGTCCCAAGCGAGACTGGGCCAAAGTGAGCGGCAACGATGGCGGCACCAGTAGCGACGTGCCCAACACCGCGCTGTCAATGAAGATGGGGTGCGTGAGGAACTTCATCACGGGCGATCTCTCAGCCTTCGCGGCGTCCTTGTTAGTGGCCACCAATGGATCACCGGCCTTGATGTGAGCCTTGATGGTTTCCAACGAGGGTGGTTCCGAGACCTCAGTAGCGGCCAGTTGCTGGGTTGCGTCAATGGCCTTGGCCAAGGGCGAACCCGGACTTGGCGCGGGGGTGGCGGATGGGGTTGCGACGCCCGGTTGCCCCTCAGCATGGTGGGCGGGCGCGGGCGTTTGGGTGGCCGTGTCCGCCTCTGCGACGGTACGCGGCGCCACGCGGGAACGGGTCTTCGGCGCAGGGGTTTCCGCCGACGGTTGAGCGGCGTTCCACTCGGCCAACAGTGCGCGTTCAGCCTCCAGCGCGGCCAGGGCCTGGTTGCGTTCCGCCATTGCCTGGTCCAGTTGAGTCACCACAGATTGCAGGTTCCGTTGTTCCTCCACATGCAACGACTGGGCATGCGCCAGCGCCTGCTGCAGGGTCTCTTGCCGTTCCCTGGCTTCGGTGATCACCCAGCCAAGGGCCAAGGTCGCGGCAAGTCCGAGGGCTAGGGCGGCTCCACTGAAGAACGCCGTCCGCAGTCCGTGGGACGCGGGAGGGCTGACGACCGTGTAAATGGGTGCGGGCAGGGCGGTGAAGGCAGGAAGGGTTTCGAGAACTTCGACCTGCTGATTCTTGATTGGATGATTGATTGTCATGATGCCACCTCGAAGAAGAAATCGCAGCCCAGGGGACTGCAGGGAAGGAGGACCCGGCGAACCGGGCAAAGGCTGCCCAGCTGCATCTTGTTAGACCTGGTGAACAGCCGATGCAAGGAATAGACTGATTCAGGCTCAAGCATGAGCGCGAGTAGTTTGGCTCCTGGCTGCTGGAACGGAAAGATCACGAAGCCTTCCAGACTGCGTTCGTACCGAAGGCTGGACATCCTGGGAAGGCGTGGGGCATCGGCGGGAGGCTGCGGGCCGACGCCGCCGTAAAGCGACTCCGACACGATGCAGCGCTCTCCGCGAGCCGCCAGATAGGATTGGAAGCCGTGCCGCGCCAGGACGCGCAAGAGGTCGTGGGCAGCCACGGGCACGGCGTACGCAAACGGAGATTCTACGTGGCGACGCCCTTGCGTCTGTGGCCGATAGCGCGGGAAGCACAGCGACGAGGGCTCTCCAGAATGCAGGTCAGCCACTGGCGCCAGGAAGCCTTCCGGTGACAGAGGACGACGGAATCGCAGCGGAATGCGGGCCTGAGTGGACAGAAGCGCCGCGGGCGTCGCCAACTCAGTCTGGTGGAGTTGGCACCATCGCAGGATTCCCTCGCAAGCGCGCGCAACCGCCTGACGAACGTGCCGACGCTGTGCCCGGTCTTCCTGCGAACTGGGGTTGCGCGCTTCCAGCAACAAGGTGAGGGCGCCATGGCGAAGGGTGAGGACGTTGCGGGCATCCACCAGATGCGGTGTGCCATGACGAACGCCGTTCTTCGAATCAAAGACACAGTAACGGCCAAACCGAAACGCATTCGCTTCCAGGTCAAGCTTGAGGGCGGCCATCAGCGATTGCAGCAGCGGGTGCCCCGTGCTGAGGCCGCTAGCGGGGTTGGACGGGTAGTCCAGACAGACATCCCAATCCAAGCGCAATTCGGCCTGCTGCAGAACTTTCCGGCGCACCGGGAAGTTGTGCATATCCACCACCAGATGCGGTTTCCACGCACCGACGAAGCGATGAATAGCCCGCGTCTCCGGCGCCTCCAGGCGCAGATGGTCGCGGTTGAGATCAATGCCCTGGGCATTCTGGCGGACGCCCAGTTCGTAGCCATCGGGATTCGCATCGGCAAGGATCGCCAGTTGCAAGTGGGGCATCCCGGCAAGCAGACCCGCAAGCTGCTTCTGTACGAACTCGCCAAGCGCTCGCCGGATGCCGCGCTCGTCCCCATGCTGACCACAGAGGAACAGCACGCGCAGAGGAGCGGTAGGGTTACCCCAGTGACGCACCTCCAACGGCTTTCCCAAAAAGGAAAACCCGATGGTGAGCGGCGTATCCAACGCGACGTCTTCACCGCGGGGCAGCGCGGGCTGCGCGTGATGGTTGATGGGGTGTTGCATGGTGCTTGCTACCTTCCGCCTGGGCCGAAGCCATGGAGTTCACACGTGCCGCCGTCGCACTGGCGGCGACCGAAGCGGTAACGAACAGAAGCGATCTTCGCGTAGAGCCATTCCCACACCGGCAGTGAACCGGGAATGTGCAAGAGTGGCGCCAGCCACCACAGCAAGGGCATCCGCAAGGAGAGTTTGCGGAAGGCCTGAGCACCGAAGTACCGGCCTCCCGCCGAATCGGCCAATGCGATGGCTTCCATCTTCTGCTGGAAGCTCATGCCGGGAAGAAACGCGTCGCTCTGCGGATGATGCAGTGAGAGGTACGCCAGCCGCCCGGTGACATCCAACCGGTGCAGGATGAGCATCTGCCCGTGGCAGAAGCTGCAGTAGCCGTCGTAGATCAGCACATCCGCGCTTGGGCGCGCTTCGATGCTGGGCAACACTGCTTGAGGCTCAGACAGCGAGCGCTTCATCGAACGCCTCCTTGTGAGGTGACGGGCGCCGGGGTGTCCTCGTCCTGGGGCGCAAACCAACGCAGCAGTCCCTTGCCCAGCGGAACCAAACGCTCCACCGGAAAGAATGAAAGGAAGATGAGCCCGGCCAGTTGATACCGGAAGGTGATCCCCATGATGAAGAGGATTCCCCAGTGCATTGCGAAGGCGTTCAGCGCCCACAGCATGCCCACCCGGCGATTCAGCAGCGCCAGAGGCGCGCCCAGTTCAACAACCATCGAAGCCACACCAATGAGGGTGAACAACCAGACGTGTTCGTATAGGGCGAATGCAAGTTCGGGTGTCGATTCGCCAAGAAGGGCCTTGCGGATGGTGTCCACGGCCACCTGACTACGCAGGGAATCGCCGGAGATCCAGTTCCAGCCAAGGTCCCCCATCAACTTGGCGACTCCCGCCAGAAAGTAGCTGATGGCTGTGCCTGCTGATACCAATTGGATGGCCCAGCCATAGCGCCAGTGACACAACGGAGGCGCCTGCAGAATGCGGGAGCCGAGGCGTCGGGCTTTCAGCCAGGCATCCATCGACCACGCATCAGCGGCAGGAAGGAAGCCCAGGATCAGCGCATGCAGCACCATGGCGTTGTCGCTGTGATAGATCATCGTCCAGGAGTTGCGATAACTCAGCAGCACCAGCAACAGCAGGCCAAACGCCGGACCGGTGAAGCGATGCTTCCACCCGACGATAAAGGCTGCATTGGCGATGAGAGTGGCAACCAGCAGCGCTTCAAAAGCGCCCACGCTGATGGGGGCAGACATCCACCAGACAGCGCCCAGCGGCGTGAACAACGAATGCTCAGTGGCCGCAACCTTCAGAAACATTCCGTAACGTTGGGCCACATACCAGAAGGCGAACAATCCTATGGCGATGCGCAGGAAAGCAAGCCTTGTGGCGGGCATGGCGGGGAACCAGATCTGGTTCAGGATTCGCTGTAGGGAATTCATGGGATGACCTCCGAGGTGGACTTGGCTTGCGTGGTTTCGTTGGGAACCAGTTGCGCGTCCCGCGGGACGGCGCAGGTGGCGTGGAACTTCTCGCTAAGTTGGGATTCCTGGTGCGCGAAGAAGCGGTTGATGTGATGTTTCTGTGTGACAACCTGCACCGAGGCGATTCTGCTGAGCGATCCGCGACCGGACTGCGCGACCCTGGCGGCCACCTGCTGGCACACGTCATCGGCGCGCTTCGCCTTCACGTTGGCGGCAAGCTGCCGTCGCACCTGATTGAAGCCGCCGTCGCCGGCCAGGCGATAACTGAGGATGGAGCGGTTGCCTTCCTGATCTACACCCATCAGCGCGTTGCCGACATAGGTGTCGGCGCGTCGGTGCGAGAACATCGGGAAGTACGAGAGCGGAAAGCTGTCCTGTGGCGTGGCCTTCCAGTTCTCGGCCAAAGGGGACAGCAGCACCACCATAAGCATGGTCGTCAGCAGAGCGGGAATCCGTTTGCTTTGGCGGACTTCATCAGGACCGGAGTCCGTGGGAAACATAGCGAGCCTCCTGAATGAAAATTACGGTTCCATGTGCGCTAGCACTGCGGCTTGCGCGGGTTGAAATTGGTGGTGAGTAACGCCCGCGGTGGCCCCATCCAGATGCACCACATGGCGGATGCCGGGATGGGCGGGCACATCTCGGCTAGCCACCACAATGGTGGTCTCCGCCGACAGACGCAGAAGGGCTTGCAACAACTGCCGTGCGGTAGCGACATCCAGCGCGGCAAACGGTTCATCCAGCAACAGCACGCTGGGCTTCAACAGAAGAGCGCGGGCGATGCCAAGGCGTTGTGCCTCGCCTGCGGAAAGGCGAACTCCCCGCTCGCCCAGTGGTGTCCGCAACTGCTTTGGCAGCGCGTCAATGAACGAGGCAAGACCCACTTGCGCGCAAGCTGTCATCAAGTCCTCTTCGGTGGCCGATGGCGCGGCCAGACGGAGGTTGGAAGCGATGGAGCCGCTCAAAAGGCAGGGATGCTGGGGCGCCAGCGCAATCCGCTGCCTTACTGACTGCCGCGTACAACGCGCCAGGTCGTGTCCATCCAGCAGAACTGAGCCTGAAGATGGCGGCTCCAGGCCGGCCATCAGCCGCAAGAGCACACTCTTGCCAGACCCGCGTTCACCGTGCAGCCAGACGAGGCTTCGCGCTGGAATCGTCAGGTTGAAGTTCTGAAACAGGGGCGCCTGCTTTGGCTCCCCACCGTGGGCCTTGTCGCCCAGCGGAGCAGAGTGAAACTGGTAGCCAAGGTTGAAGACGGTGAGCGCGCCCGATTTCGCTTGCAGTTCTAGGCTTCCTGTGGAATCCGCCACGTCGTGCCGCAGCAAGCTCTGGATGCGGGCAAGGCACTTCAGCGACTGCCGGGCCTTGTCCACCTGCTGGGCGAACCGGCGCATGGGCACACCCAGGTACGCGGCGAACCCGACAAAGGCAACCAGTTGTCCTGAGCTGATGTCGCCTGCCACGACGCGGCCTCCGCCAATCCACCAACTAAGCGCCACCGACAGCGCGGGCAATGCCCAGGCTGAGCCCAGCGCGAGCGAATGGTAGAGGCTGCCGGACCGCACGTCCGTCTGACAACGGGAGGCGTAGCGGTCAAGATGCGCCAACATTCCCGCTTGCAATCCTGCGCCCTGCAGCCTGTCGATACCCTGCAGACTCTCGCGGATGGCCCGTTGCCAGGAGTGGCGATGCGAACGAAAGTTGCGCTGTAGGTGCGATCGCCGTCGCTGCAGCATCCAGGTGAGCCCGAGATGCAGCGGCGTCGCGGCAATGGGCAGCATCGCCATCCAAGGGTCAATCCAGATGAGAACGACTGCGGGATAGGCCAGGCGCGCCAGAGCAGCAACACCTTCGGCGACAGTGCCTCTGGCAAAGCGGCCGATACTTCGCGTCTCTGACAACGTCCAGTCAGACAACAACGACGCACCGTGACGGCGGTGAAGCGTCACCGGGGCATAGGCCCAAACGCGTTGCACCTGTTGGCGCAGCCGGTTGACGCAGCGTGTCTGCAGCTCACGCGAGGCACGCTCAGAAAGAAAGGCCGCGGCGCCCGTGGCCACAGGCCGTCAATCAGCGCCCCGGCAAGCAGTGGCGCCTGTACGGGCAACAAGCGGAAAAGCACACGCCAGAACGTAGCTACTGCAAGCAGCCTGGATTCCGGCCGCAACTGGGCCAGCGCAAACGCCAGGACCGCGCGCGTCTGCTGTGTCATGCCGCGTGCCTTTCGGCCTTCGCAACAGAAGTGTCCGCGTGCTGCTTCCGCAGGTAGGCAAGTACGGCGCTACCCAACTGTTCGCCATCGCCCGTGGATGCAGCCACCGGCACGTCGCAGATTGCCTCGAACTCTCTCACGCAGAGGGGCGAAGAGGTGATCAGGCCAGTGACGGCAATCACGTGGTGTCCCCACTGCCGCAGACGATCCACCGCATAGCGGGCGGCAAGCGCGTTGTCGGCTGCCAGCACCACACCGGAAAGGGAAGCACGAAGCGTGGGATCCTCCAGCAGCATGGTGGTTTCGCGCTGCAGGATGCCGTCGGCGATCTCCATGATGGTGATCTCAGGGGCGCTGGGCTCCAACCCGGCCATGATGGAATCGAACAAGGTCATGAGCTCGGGCTTGTCGCTGAGATAGGTGGAGGGGAATCCGAAATCGCTAAAGTCCAGCACCTGCACAGCCGACGCGGAACGCATCTCGTCCTGGTCGCGGTTGGAGACGCTGCCGGTGAGCTTGCAGGCAGCCACCCTTTGCTTGAGTTGACCCAGAGCACGGATGAGCTTGACGCAGGAGGTGGTCTTGCCGGCGTTCATTCCCGTGCCGATAACCGCCACCAGGTTGCGTGGTTGCATCTGGGGACGAGCTGCGCGAAAGGCCTCGTCCTTGAGATTCGCAACGGCGCCATCGTTGTTGGCCAGGTAACCCAGGAACCGCACGCGGGTGGGGCGGGCAACGGAGCGATGACGAGACAGCACGGTGCCGATCATGCCACCCGCAGTAAGGATACCCAGGTCCTGCGTGTCCATCACCTCACCCTCATAGGCGTCCGTGGCGTAGCGATTGCCGAAAACGCCCACGATGAGGTCACCAGGGTAGATTCTCAGACGCTGGTTGTCGCGGGTGGTAATGCGCTCGTGGGAGCCGATTTCTTCAACGCGAACCAGAGCAAGGTGCCCGGCTTCGGGCGCACCCGCTTCGGCGCGGCTGAGCAATTGGACGTGGTTCAGACTGCTCACGCGGCAGGCCCAGGACCAACGGATGTTGCCGCCTTCAACTGCAGTCGTGCTGCGTGGGAGGTCCTGTACAGAGGGTTGGTGAAGGGCGAAGGCTTCGCCAAAGCTGCTGACGTGGAACGCATCGGTGGAAGTCATGTTGGTTCTCCAGAATGTAATAGGACTCAATGAGGCTGGTTACTGAAATCGCCTCACAGCAGCATAGGGGAGCTGGTTGTCAGCGAAAATAGAGGGTGCACGCACTTTTTTGGAGAACCGCCCGGTTGCGTGCGTCTTTGGACACGAGGAGAGCACAAGCGAAGCTCATGATTGCCATACAGCAGCTAGGGGCGAGGTACCAAGGCCCCAACGGCAGATCCCACGTGGCGTTGACGGCGGTGAGCTTCCGAATTGAGGCGGGTGAAATTGTTGGGTTGTTGGGCGAATCCGGCAGCGGCAAGAGTACGCTGGGCATGGCGCTTTGCGGAGCGCTGAAGGCAACCGAGGTGACCGTGCAGGGGAACATCCACTGGGAAGGCGACACGCACGGGGCCAGCGCGGGAGGGGCGGTGTTGATTCCACAAACGCCATCGCAGACGTTCAGCCCCTTCCTGCGGTGTGGCGGGCAAATCGAGGATGTGCTGCGCGCAAGGGGCATCCACCAACATGAGGCACGATTACAGGCACAAGCCCTGCTGCAGGAAGTGGGATTGCAGGAACGACGCGCGTGGGCGGCATACCCGCACGAATTGAGTGGGGGCGAGTTGCAGCGGGTGGCCGTGGCGCGGGCTCTGGCGTTGCAGCCGCGGCTCTTGGTGGCAGACGAAGCCTGCTCCGCACTCGACCTGCTGCATGGCATCCGCTTGCGTCAGACCCTTCAGGCTCTGCAGCGTGCGCGCGGGCTGTCTATCCTTTGGATCACGCATCACCCACGGGAGTTGATTGGGTTCGCGACACGCATGCTGGTGCTGGAAAACGGTCGGATCGTGGACGAGCGTGGCGTGGACGCGCATGCGGCCAGCAGCGCACCGCCCTGCACACAGCGCTTTCTGACAGCCATGCCGAGCGGTTGGTCAAGGCCACAGGCTGGCGCCGACGATCCATCGCCACTGGCGCTGAACTGCGACGCCCGGGAGATGCCGGGCACATGAACGCACAGGAGCATCGGAAGCAATCCACCGCTTCACCAGAACCGCTGCTGGAGGCAAGCGGCGTGTGCGTCCGTTACGGCAACCGCGACGCGTTGCGCGATGTGAGCCTCCGCGTGGAACGCGGCGAGTGGTTGAGCATCGTGGGCGAATCGGGCAGCGGCAAGAGTACGCTGCTGCGCTGCCTGGCGCACCTCCAGCAGCCCGATTCCGGGGAACTTTGGTTTGAGGGCTGCCTGGTGCAGCCTAGGCGCGGCGCTGCCTGGAGGGCCTTCCGCGAGGGCGTGCAACTGGTGATGCAGGATGCGGCAACCGCCCTCAATCCGCGATGGCAGGCCAAGGCCCTGGTGACTGAGCCACTGGAGTTGCTGCGACCGGAACTGAAGCCGCCGGATCGTGAGCGCATTGCCTTGGAGTGGATGGCCGCCGTGGGCTTGCCCGCGTCCATCGCGCATCGGAAGCCATCCGCATGCAGCGGCGGGGAACGGCAGCGCTTGCAGCTTGCGCGCGTGCTCACCTTACAGCCGCGGCTACTGCTGTTGGATGAACCCTTCGCGGGACTGGACCTGCCCGTGCAGCGCGACCTGTTGCAGTTGCTGGTTGGCCTGCGCACGAACCCCGGGCTTACCTGCGTTCTGGTGACGCATGACCTGGAGTTGGCGTGGAGCGTTTCCTCGCGAATTGGATTGCTGGAAGAAGGAACGCTGACTCACCTGTTCCGCCCGCGAGAACGACATCCCGCTCCCGACTTCCACCTGTTGGCGCAACGCCACACCCGCCTGGCGCAGTTGCTGAGGGAAGTAGCCGGTGGACCGGGATTCCTGCCGGACCCTATATCAACTGCGACCTCCGGAGCCCCTGAATGAAAGAGACGCGTGGCGTGCTGCATGCGAACATCCAATCTCGATGGGCGCGCCTGCTGGCCCGATGGGCGCGCCTGCTGGCCCGATGGGCGCGCCTGCTGG
>JALOKO010000182.1 GCA_025456495.1 Bryobacterales bacterium
TTTTTTCGAAAAAAAGTGCATTCGGTCCAGTTTGCGGTTTTTGGCCTGGTCCCGGTCTCTCCGGCTGGCAGGCGGGTGGATTTGCTACGATTTGAAAGGCAAGGAAACGGCTGTGGTTCTTTCGGACGTCGACATCAAAAAATACATTGAAGCGGGCAAGATTCGCTTCGAACCCGCGCTGGTCCCCGAGCAGTTCGGCAGTTGCAGCGTGGATTTGCGCCTAGGCAACGAGTTTAACGTCTTCGAGTATCAGCGCTATCCCTTCGTTGACCTGAAGAACCCCATCGGCTATCAGGACCTGATGCGGAAGGTGGTGGTGCCTAACGGCGAGGCCTTCGTTCTGCAGCCCAGTGACTTTGTGCTGGCCATCACCGAAGAGGCGATGGAACTGGCCGACGACGTGCTGGGGCGGCTGGAAGGACGTTCCAGCCTGGGGCGGCTGGGCATCATTGTTCACGGTACCGCTGGGCTGTTTGATCCCGGTTGGACGGGCAAGGCCACGCTGGAGCTCAGCAACCTCAGCCGCCTGCCGGTGGCGCTGTACCCCGGCATGCGCATCTGCTCCTTCACCTTTGAGCAGCTATCGTCGCCGTCTTCAAACCCCTACCGCACCAAGCCCGGCAACAAATACGCCGGTCAGCAAGGCCCCATCGGCAGCCAGCTCAGCAGCGAAGTAAGCAAGATGGACCGCTAACTGGCAAGGGCTGCCCTACCAGGCGAACTGGTGGATGGGACCGGTCTGCTGGGCCACTTCCAGGTGGACGTGCAGGTTGGCCTGGTTGAGGGCATTTTCCATCGTCAGGCGGGCCACGGCGGGGTGGTTGGTATGGTCACTCAGGTGGCCCAGCACCAGCGTGTGCAAGTCCCATTCCACGCCGCTGGTGACGAAGGCGGCGGCCATGTCGTTCGACAAATGCCCGTTGCGGCCCATTACGCGCTGCTTGACGCTCCAGGGGTAGGGCCCCACCTTCAGCATCTCCAGGTCGTGGTTCGATTCCAGCAGCAGGAAGTGGCAACCCTTTAGGTGGTGCTTCACGGATTCCGGGACGTAGCCCAGGTCTGTAAGCAAGCCCATCCGGTGGCCTTCGGCCTCGACCACGAAGCCCATGGGGTCCGCAGCGTCATGGGGCACGGTGAAGCTGCGGATGTCCAGGTCGCCGATGGAGAAGCGGTCGCCCGGGGCTACCAGTTCCACGGTGGGCTGGCAGGTGCGCCAGTCCAGGGCCTGGTGGGTGCGCTGGTTGAGGTAGACGGGAAGCGGCTTGCGGGTTTGTGACTGATGATGGCGGACGAGGCTGACCAGACCGGAGATGTGGTCGCTGTGCTCATGGCTGATGACGATGGCGTCCAGCGTGGCGGGATCAATCTGCGCCTCTGCAAAGCGCTCATACAGCGCGCGCCGGCTGATGCCCGCATCGAACAACACCCGTTGGCGGGATGTGGAGATCAGCGTGGCGTTGCCGCTGCTGCCGCTGGCAAGAATGGTTACCTGAACGATGGTAGGGTCTCCGTGGGAATGGCGAAATCCCTTCCATTGTAGACCGCCGCTAGGCCAGCAGGGCCTTCACCACCCTGGCCGGTTCTACGCCGGTGAGCTTCATGTCCAGGCCTTGATACTTGTAGGTGAACTGGTCGTGCTTGATGCCGAAACAGTGCATCAGCGTGGCCTGGAAGTCGCGCACGTGGACCGGGTCTTTGACGATGTTGTAGCTGAACTCGTCGGTCTCGCCGTGGACGATGCCACCCTTGATGCCGCCGCCGGCCATCCAGAGGCTGAAACAGCGGGGGTGATGGTCGCGGCCATAGTCGGTGCGCGTGAGGCGACCCTGACAGTAGACGGTGCGGCCGAATTCCCCGGCCAGAATCACCAGGGTGTCCTCCAGCATGCCGCGCTGCTTGAGGTCCTGCACCAGGGCCCAGCAGGGTTGGTCAATTTCCTTGCACTGGCTGGGGAGCACCTCGGGTAGGTTGCCGTGGACATCCCAACCCCGGTGGTACAACTGGATGAAGCGGACGCCGCGTTCGGCCAGTCGCCGGGCCATCAGCGCCCCGTTGGCGAAGGTGCCGGGCTCGCGGGCGTCGGGGCCGTACATGTCCCAGATGTGGGCTGGTTCCTGGCTGAGGTCGGTCAGCTCGGGCACCGAACTTTGCATGCGGAAGGCCATCTCGTATTGGGCAATGCGCGTGCGGGTTTCCGGGTCGCTGAGCTTCTGGTAGTTCAGTTCGTTCATCTGGCCCAGGGCGTCCAGCATGCGACGGCGCATGGGGGCGGGGACGCCATCGGGGTTGTTGATGTACAAGACGGGGTCGCCCGCACTGCGCAGGCCAACGCCGGAGTATTCGCCAGACAGAAAACCCGCGCTCCACAGCCGCGAGGAGATGGCCTGGACGTTGGCCTTGGGGTGCTTGTGCTTGGCCTGCAAGACCACAAAGGCCGGCAGGTTGGCGTTCACGTTCCCCAGCCCATAGCTCATCCAACTGCCAATGCAAGGGCGACCGGCAATCATGAAGCCGGTCTGGAAAAAGGTAATGGCGGGCTCGTGATTGATGGCCTCGGTGTGCATGCTGCGGATGATGGCGATATCGTCCACCATCTTCGCGGTGTGGGGCAGGAGTTCGGAAATCCACGCGCCAGACTTACCGTGCTGGGCGAACTGGAACATGGAGGGCGCAATGGGGAAGCGGCTCTGGCCGCTGGTCATGGTGGTGAGGCGCTGGCCCTGACGGATGCTCTCGGGGAGGTCCTGGTCAAACAATGCTTCCATCTTGGGCTTGTAATCGTAGAGGTCCTGCTGCGGGGGCGCACCTACCAGGTGCAGGTAGATGCAGCGCTTGGCCTTGGGGGCAAAGTGGGGTAGGGAATCAATGCCCCCGATGCGTTGGGCTTCGGCGAAGGGCGACTTGGCTTCCGCGCCCATCGCACCGGGCGTGCCCATCAGGTGCGCCAGCGCCAGCGCGCCGATGCCCTGCAAGCCACGGCCGAAGAAGCGGCGGCGGCTTTCCTCCAAGGCCATCTGGTGGGCGACGCCATCCGCCGGATGCGCACCGGCGGCGACATGACGATGAGACTCGCGGTCAAGCAGCCGGGTGGTGGGTGCGTAGTGGCCTTCCTCGTCAGGCAGCAGCGGATTCCGGCGACTCATTTGTTCAGCACCTCATCGAGATTCATCAACTGGTTGGTTAACAGCGTGTAGGCGGCAAACTCGCTGACAGGCAGCGATGGGTCCGGCGCCGAATCACCCTGGGCGAGCATCTTCGCCGCGTGATCCGGGTTGGCCGTGTAGTAGGAACGGTAGTCACTGAAGGCTCCCTCGGCGATGGCCTGTTCCTGGCTGTTCAACGGTCTTGCCAGCAGACGATGCGCAATGAAGCCGAGGCGTTCGTCGAAGTGCGCCTCAGCATTCATCGCCGTTCCGGCAAGGATGCGGGCGGCCTCAAAGAACTGCGGATCGTTCATCGTCACCAGGGCCTGCAGCGGTGTGTTGGTGCGCTCGCGCAGCACCGTACACACCTCTCGCGTGGGGGCGTTGAAGATCTCCATGGACGCGGGTGGCGCGCTGCGTTTCCAGAAGGTGTACATGCTGCGGCGATAGAGGCCGCTGCCCTCGTCCTGTTGGTAGAAGCGGGTGTTGGATCCGAACATCGCCACCGCTTCCCAGATGCCTTCCGGCTGATAGGGCTTCACGCTAGGGCCGCCAATCTTCGTGGCCAGCAAGCCACTGGAGGCCAGGGCGGCGTCGCGCACCATCTCAGCATCCATGCGGAAACGAGGGCCACGACTGAGGAGGCGATTTTGCGGATCCTTCTCCAGCTTCAAGGGCGTGGTAACCGCTTCCTGCCGATAGGTGGAGGAGAGCAGCAGTTGCCGGTAGTAGCGCTTGAGGTCCCACTTGCTCTCGCGGAAATCGATGGCCAGCCAGTCCAGTAATGGCTGGTTGACCGGGGGCTCGCCCTGGCTGCCGAAGTCGTCAGCGGTGCGGACAATGCCAGTGCCGAAGATCTCCTGCCACATGCGGTTGACGGTGACACGCGCGGTGAGCGGATTCTCTTCCAGGAACAGCCACTGGGCCAGCCCCATGCGGTTGCGCGGCAGGTTGGCGGGCATGGGTGGCAGAACGGAGGGCGTGTGTGCGTCCACGCGCTCGCGGCGCTGGTCGTACGCGCCACGATGCAGCACATGGGCGAAGGGTGTTTGGTCAGTCCGTTCATGCATCACGTGGGTGAGCGCGCCACGATTGGCGATCTCATGGGCTTCGCTATTCAGCTCAGCCTGCTGAGCGGCCAGCTTGCCGAAGCCCTCGTCCTGAGTGTGCAGGTAATAGCGCAGCAGTGCGGCCTGGTGGTTGGCGGTGCGTTGCGCGGGTTGTGTAGCCAGGGCGGCTTGCACGGCCGTCCACGATGCCAGCAGATTCGCCTCACCTTCAGTGACCACCCGGTTGAAGAGGCGCATGTCGCTGATGGCGCCGCCGGCGAGGCCGCCGCCCAGCAGAATGGGTTCCACTACGTCGATATCGCCACGCAGCTTCTCTGGCTTCATCTGGCGTCCCAGCAGGGGCATCCATTGCCCGTTGAGGTAGAGCTGCAATCCGGTTTGGTTGCGGGAACCATCGTAGGTGACCAGGATGTGATTCCACACCCCGTTCTTCATGGGCAACTGGCGGTCTGTACGAAATTCGATGGCGTCGGCGGGGCCGCCCGTGAGGTTGAAGATCAGCACGCGATCCGCGACGGCCAGCGACCATCCGCGGTTGGAGGACTCGCGATGACGACGCTGCACCAGCGTGTAGGTGGCGTCACGCCGTGCGGGCGTCAGGAACTCGATACTCAACGAAAAGGGCTCGTCGGCGTCCTGCTTGGCGACGTCCTCAATGCGCAGGCCCTGGTTGGCGGTGGCGGGGAAGTACACCGCTTCGGTTCCGGGATGCGCCCCCTCGCCCAAGCTGACGCCCGGCTGGCCCACCATCAGACGGAAGGCCTCCGCGGTGAAGACCTCGTCCGTGGCCGCCAGGGGGCGATGCGGCTGATCAGCGCTCAGCGCGGCAGCCCACGCTTCGTATCCGGCGGGCGCGGCGGATTCCAAGGTCGCAATCTGTTTGCGGATCGCGGCCAGTTGGTCTTGCACTTCCAACCAGCGCGGACGGTCTTTGGCGGTGGGCACCACCAGGATGGGCGGCGTGTCGTAGACGTTCTCGTCGTAAACCCGCTGCGTGGTGTTGCGGAAGAAGGCCCCCAGCGCATAGAAGTCCGATGCCTTGATGGGGTCAAACTTATGGTCGTGGCAGGTGGCGCAGCCCACCGTCATCCCCAGCCACACCGCGCCCACGGTGTCGGCGCGATCCTTGGCGTAGATCTCTTCGTACTCATCCTCGATGATGCCTGCTTCGTTGGTGGTGACGTTACAGCGCTGGAATCCGGTGGCAATGCGCTGCTCCATGGTGGGGTTGGGCAGCATGTCCCCGGCAAGCTGTTCCAGAGTGAACTGGTCAAAGGGCTGGTTGCGATTGAAGGCCTGAATCACCCAATCACGATAGGGCCACATCTCGCGATAGTTATCGATGTGAATGCCATGCGTATCGCCGTAGCGGGCGGCATCCAGCCAGTAGCGGGCGCGATGCTCGCCGTAGTGTGGAGAGGCCAGATAGCGGTCCACCATCTTTTCGTAGGCGTCTGAGGACTTGTCTTCCAGGAACTGCGTCACTTCGGCCGGCTTGGGCGGAAGGCCTGTCAGGTCAAAGGCAACACGCCGGATGAGGGTCCGTTTGTCGGCCTCGGCGGCGGGCGCAAGGCCCTCCGCCTCCAGTTTCGCCAGCACGAAATGGTCAATGGGATTGCGCGGCCACGCCTTGTTCTTCACCGCAGGCAGGTCTTGCTTCCGCGGCGCTGCCCACGCCCAATGCTCCTCCCACTTCGCCCCTTCGTCAATCCAGCGCTTGAACAACGCGATTTGTTCCGGCTTCAGTTCCTTGTGCGCCGATGGGGGAGGCATCCGCTTGGCCCTCACCGTCTCCGCCATGCGCTTGTACAATAGGCTTTCTTCGGCCTTGCCAGGCACAAGAGGAGCGCCGTTCTTGCGGGGCTTCAAGGCTTCCTCATGCAGGTCTAACCGCAGGCCCACCATGCGCGTGCTTTGGTCCGGTCCGTGGCAGTGGAAGCAGTTGTCTGACAACAGGGGGCGAATCTCCGTGCCGAAGTCCACCGGCTTTGCCGCGCTCGCCGGCGCCGTTTGCGCAAGCGGAAGCAAGCCCTGCCCCAGCAATACAGAGACACCAATTGCGACGAAAAAACGGTAAGTGGCGCGCATAGGGAATAGAGAGCGGAACCTAGGATTCGGCTGCTGCCTAGATGCACCTTATCTTACATGTGAGGAACCACTGCGGCAACCGGATGAGGCCCCACACCGTGCGATCGTCCTGCCCCCGCTGTTCCTCCCCGGTGCCAATAACCCTAGGGCCGATCCCCGCCCCCGGTCGCGGCTTTGCGAGTGCACGGCGTTCCCGCATAATGGTGGGTAGCGATGCGCATGGCAGGAAAACACGCAGGATCCATCAGTCCCACCGATCTGCGTCGGCAGCCAGCCTACACCCTGGCCGAGGCCGCGCGGTATGCCCGGGTGCCGCAGTCCACATTACGCCATTGGGTAACCGGACGGTCCGATCAGAGTATGGGCCGTCCGCAACGGTCTGAACCGTTGATTTCGATGGACGACCCGTCAGGCCGCTACCTGTCCTTCCTCAACCTGGTTGAGGCGCATATTCTGAACAGCATTCGCCGTCAACACGGGGTTTCGCTTTACAAGGTGCGCCAAGCCCTTGACTATGTGAAGGACACGTTCCAGGTGGCGCGTCCGTTGATTGCTGAGGCCTTCCAGACCGATGGCGTCGATCTCTTTGTGGAGCGCTTCGATGAACTCATCAACGCCTCCCGCAAGGGCCAGGCTGCCATGAAAGAGATCCTGAAGATCTACCTGCAACGAATTGAGCGCGATCCCTCGGGATTGCCCATTTGCTTGTATCCCTTCACTCGCGAAAGTAACCTCGGCCCGGTAACCGATTCCGCGCCGCGGGTGGTGGTGATCAGTCCTTCGGTCTCCTTTGGGCGTCCTTCCATCGCGGGTACAGGCATTCCCGTGGCCGCGATCTACGAGCGATACAAGGCCGGGGATTCCATCCTCGATCTGATGCAGGATTTTCGCCTGGAGACAAGCGAAGTTGAAGAAGCCATCCGCAGCCAAGCCGCCTGACGGAACGGTCTTCTTCATTGACCGCTGCCTGGGTACGGACTCTGTGCGGCGGGTCCTGACCGCGGAGGGTCTTGCAGTAGAGATTCACGACGACCATTTCCCACGCGATGCCGCCGACAGCGACTGGCTGGCCGAGG
>JALOKO010000183.1 GCA_025456495.1 Bryobacterales bacterium
ACAGATATCCTGGACAGGGAACTCCGTGAGCATCCACCAGACGCCGTGGTGCTGTTCCACGCGCAGCATGCGAAAGCCTGCCCGGAGTAGGTCTGGACGGGGCGGTTCCGGGCTTGCTCCTGGACCGGAGTAAACCGCGCCATCCCACTCCCGATGCGCCTGCAGGGGCCGGTCGCGGAAGAGAGCGGCAATTCCAAGGAAGCGCCGCTGCCCGCCTGTGGTCACCCATCCGGGTTGGCGTTCAGCAAGGAGCAGGCGATACCAGCCGGGTCGCTCTTCGGTGACAATGGCTGCCTTTTGCTCGTAGCCGAACTCCTTGGTCTCCAGGGGTGTGGCGGCGCCATCGGGCGTAAGGAAGTTCACTTCGAGTTCGTCGCAGCGCGAGGCGCCAGCAGACAGCCAGGGATTACGCACGCGCAGCGTACCGATGGGCGGTCCGCCGGGCGCAGCATGCACTTGCACGTCGGAAGGGGGAAAAGGGAGGCACACCTCATCACCGAAGAGTTCTGGAATCGCCAGCAACCCCACCACACTCTGTTGGGCGGCCAGTGGACTAGCCATCAAGCACCAAAAGGCCAGCACAGACCGGGCTAGCGAATTCATCCCTCGATGATACCGAACCGCGGTGGGCGTACCAGACGGCGACGGCGGGTAAGGTCGCGCATTGGCGACCAATTCAGTCATGGGTGCGCGGACGGCCGCACTGCGCTGCAAGTGAGCGAGGTCGGCGGAGTCGCCGGCGTTCTACTTGTCGCGGTTGGCGGCGTCCTCCTCAGCTTGCTTCTTGGTGAGTTCACTATGCAGGCGTTTGTTGAGCTCGTGGTCACCACGCATCCAAACCCATAGGCGGACGACGCCATCCTGATGGGCGGAGGCGACAAAACTGCCGTTGCGGCTGAAGGTGACGTACTCGGCGTTGTCCACCGGCTGAGAAAGGTGGACCAGCGCCCAGTCCGAGACGCGCACCACACGGATATGTGGATCATGGCCGGCGTAAATCAGATACCCGCCATCCGGACTGAACGCAAGCGTCTCCACCTTTTGTCCGGTGTAGTTGATGGAGCGCACCAGTTTTGCGTCGGCCATGCGCCAGACGTAGACCTTGCCCTCGTGGCCGCCAACGGCAACCAGAGAGCCGTCGGGCGAGATGCGACCGGCGGTGGGAGGCGCTACGCCGTTGACGTGGAATACCTTCGCGACGTGCATGGTAGCGACATCGAATAAGCGGGCGCCGGTACGGTCGCCCACGACCAGCAGGAATTTGCCGTCGCTGGTGAAATCGAGCTCGTTGATTGGGCCTACCACTTCACCCTGCCCCCGCAGCGTCCCCGCGGGCATGGCCCAAACGCGCACGATGCCGGTCTCCTCACCGGTGGCCAGCATCGTGCCGTCGGGCGACCAACGCAGGCTATCGATGCCCTCGGTGTGCTTGAGGGTCATGTGTAGTTTGCCGGTATCGGCGTGAAATACGCGCAAGAGATCGTCCTCGCTGCCGGAAACCAGCCATTTCCCGTCTGGCGAGAACGCAACCCGCTCCACTTCCTGTTCCGCCTCAGTCGCCCAGATCCGGGCGCCGTCGGCAACCCGCCATACCGCAATTTCGTTGCTGTACTTGGTTGCGGAGGCGATGAACCTCCCGTCAGGCGAGAACTCGGCGCATTCCACCGATCCCAGTTCGCCGTTGAAGTCGGCGACGCGACTCCAGACGAGCCGTAAGAAGGGGACACCTTGGGTGGGTGCGGGAGCTTGCGCCAACGCCAGTCCGGCCAATAGGAGCATTCCCAAAAGTCGCAGTCGTAGTTTCGACATGAAACCCTCCCCATCCAAGATGTCCGCAATCGCCAAGGTAAGCCCAGGCAAGCGCAGTATACCGGGCTGATGGGTATCGCGGGAATATCACAAAGGTCATACAGTGCAGCGTAGGGGAACCCACAAACGGCGCCGCCCGCAGAGCACTTAGCGCAGGGCGGCGAAGGCGTCCCGCAGCATGGAAGCGGCGGCTTGCTGGGCGGACCGCTGCGCTTCCAGCCAGTCGCGGCTGGCCTGTAGCGAACGCGCGTGGGCATCCAGCATGCGGCGCATCTCCTCCGGCTGTGGGCCGCCCGTCCCGCGACGGCCTTCCACAAACCCGCGCGGGCTAAGCGCCAACCGGAGCGAGGCTTCGGAAATGGGAAGCGGCGCCCCCGTGAGCCTGCGGTAGATGGCATCGGCATCGGCGTGGGTGATCTCACCGGGACGCTTGCCGGCGGCGCGTCCAAACTGAGTGAGAGCAGCGGCAACGGCGTGGCCGGTACGAAACGGGACCCCCGCTTCGCGCAGCAAGGTGTCGGCCAGTTCCGTGACGGTGGCGTAGTCCCCTTCCACCAGGGAAAGCGTACGTTGCGAGTCAACACGGATGGAGCGCAACAACTCGGTGTACATCGCGTACATGGCGGCGGCGTTGGCGCTTACCTGGGTGGTGCGCTCCAGCAACGGGATGCGGATGTCGGCAGACTCCCCACCCGGCGTGTTGTGGGCAGTAAGCAATACCGTTTGGGCATCGCCCAGAACGCTGCTGGCCAGAATGCGCAGCCGCTCTGCCTGCCGGGGATTGCGTTTCTGGGGCATGATGCTGCTGTGCCCCACCGCCTCGTCGGTAAGGTTCAGGCCAGGATGCGAATCGCTGTACTGAATCAGGAACTGCTGGGCGAAGCGGCCCACGTTCAGGCTGGCCACGGAGAGCGCCGAGGCCACCTCCGCCTTGCTGTCCACCGTCGAGACCATGATGGCGTCGTAGCTGTTTTCCACCAGCATGGGAAAGCCCAGCAAGCGGGCCAGACGCTGCCGGTCAAGGCGAAACCCTGAGGTGGTGAACGCGGCTGCGCCCAGAGGACTTGCATTGACGCGCGCGTACGCTTCGCGGAGGCGCTGCTCGTCGCGTTCCATTCCGCTAAGGAAGGCAGCCAGGAAGTGGGCCAGTGAGGTGGGCTGCGCCTGCACGGAATGGGTGAAGCCTGGCAGGATGGTGTGGATGTGGTCGCCGGCAAGGTGCAGCAGCGCCGCGCGCGCATCAGCTTGCGCGGCCAGCACCCGCAGTAACTCGTCGCGCAGCACCATGCGCTCAGAAGTAGCGCCCAGATCGTTCCTGCTGCGGCCAAGGTGTAGATTGGAAGCCTCCGGCCCGATGCGTTGCACCAGTTGCGACTCCAGGTCGAGGTAGTTGGCAGAGGGCTGCACACCCGGCGCGCGATTGCCGTTGTCGGTTTCACGCAGGGCGGCCGCCAGCTTGATGATCGCCGGCGCGGGCAGTAGTTGTTGTTCCGATAGAACAACCAACTGCGCCTGGTTTTGCTGGATGAGGTAGTCGTAGAGGCGGGGGTCAGCGAGGGGCGCTGGTTGGGGGCGTGCTGCTGGAGCCAGCAGCACCGCGCACGCACCCACTGCCAGCCAGCGGACGATGAGGATACGGGAGACCAACATGAGCTGCCGGTTCGGCATCGGGGAAGCTCCTTTGTTTTGGAATGGTAGCAGAAGCCTCTGGCATCTTTGGCCAAGGAAGGATACAACTGGATGCAGCGACAGAACCCGCCGCGATTGCCGCAAGGACAGTCCGTGCCGGTGTACTGTGGCGCAATTACGCGGGGAGCGTGGATCGTGATTGCATCGTGGTTTCGAGTGCTGCTGGTGGGCGCCTGGCTGTTGCTGGGGCCATGCGCGTTCGCACTGGATGCGCGCCAGCCCCTGACGCAGTTGAACCAGAAAGTATGGACCACTGAGCACGGACTGCCCGATAACTTCGTGCGCGCGCTGCTGCAAACCCGCGATGGATACCTCTGGCTGGGCACTCAGGAGGGTCTCGTTCGTTTCGATGGCCAACAGCTGCGTGTGTTTGACACGCGGAATACACCGCAACTGGCCAGCAACTCCATCGTCACCCTTTGCGAGGACACGCATGGCACGCTGTGGATCGGCACCGATGGCGGTGGGGTAACCCGCTACCAGCATGGTGGTTTCCTTCCCGCGTTGCTATCCAGGGACGGACTTCCCAACAACTACATCCGGGAGGTGTATGCATCGCGGGACGGCGCCGTCTGGATAACCGGCCATACAGGAGGCCTGTTACGCATGTACGGCGATCAGCAACAGCGCTGGACCACCAGCGATGGGCTGAAGGACGATTCGTTGCGCACGGTGCTGATGGACCGTAAGGGCCGGTTGTGGATTGGCTACAACGATGTCGGGTTGAGTGTTCTGGAGAATGGAATCGCGCGACACTTCGGCCCGGAGCATGGCCTGGAGGGGGACCAGGTCCGCGCCCTGCTGGAGGACCGTCAAGGCAGAATTTGGGTGGGCACCCGAGGCGAGGGACTGCTGCTGTGGGAGGGCGGACGCTTCCGCGCGCTGACGGTGAATGACGGGCTGCCTGCAAACGCGATCCGTTCCCTGCACGAGGATTCCGACGGATCCCTTTGGGTTGGCCTGGAAAGTGGCGGATTAGCGCGGTACGCCGACGGTAAGTTCCAAGTGCTGGACACCGCTGGCGGCCTGCCGCACAACTTTGTTCGCGCCTTGCAGGAGGATCGGGAAGGGAATCTTTGGGTTGGCACGCGCGCTGGCCTGTTGCGGCTGCGCGAGCGAACCGTTGATACCTGGACAACAACCGAAGGCCTGATTAACGACAACGTAAAGACGGTGTATGCCGACAGCCGGGGATTGGTCTGGATCGGGACCGCCACCGGGCTGAACTTGCTTCGCAATGGCAAGGTGGAGCTGGTGCGGCTTTCCAGTCATTGGTCGCATGACTTCGTCCGCGCGCTGGAGGAGAGCGCCGATGGAGCGATGTGGGTTGGCACGGATGCCGGCTTGTACCGGCGCAGCGCGAATAGCCACCAGCGTGAACTGCTTGGCGACCACTACGGACGCCAGCATGGCCTGAGCGACGAACGCGTACGCGCACTCATGGACGACCGGCAAGGGCGGGTCTGGATAGGCGCCGCGCGTGGACTGACAGTGCTATCGACGGAGACCGGACGGGCCATGCCGCCCCCGGGAACCTGCGTTCCGGAGGACGCCCTTGTCCATGCCATCGCCCGGCAGCCGGATGGGGTGGTGTGGGTGGGGAGCAGCCAGGGACTGTATCGATTCGCCAACGGTGGCTGCCGCCGCTTGACTCCCAACGAGGGGTTGCCCCACGAAAGCGTTACCTCCTTACACGTCGATGGTGGTGGCGCCCTCTGGGTGGGTACCCGAGGAGGCCTTGCGCTGGCGCGCGACAGCGGTTTCGTTGCAATCACGCGACGCCACGGGTTACGCAGCGACAATATCTTCCGGGTGCTCTCTGACCGTCTGGGAGCTTTGTGGCTCACCAGCAACCATGGCGTATCGCGCGTGGATCGGACCCAGTTGGAAGCATTCTTTCGAGGCGAGGCGGAACTGGTGCAGCCAACCAACTTCGATACCGCGGATGGCATGCGATCCAGCGAGTTCAGCGGGGAAGGACAACCCGGCGCCTCTCGTGGTCCCGATGGCAGATTGTGGTTCCCCACCATTCACGGCGTGGTGGCGCTGAGTCCTGCGGAATTGCCGCCCCCCGTCGGCGCGCCCCCACTGATGATTGAGGAAGTCTATGCGGGGGAGCGGGCCTATCCGGGCGGGCCGGAGCCAGTGCGCATTCCGCCTGGTGACGGCAATCTTGAGCTCCGGTTTACGGCCATCAGCTTCAGCGCGCCGGAACGGATTCGCTTTCGCTACCGGCTGGAGGGATTCGATGCCGATTGGCAGGACGCTGGTAGACGCCGCGTTGCCTATTACACAAACCTGCCGCCCGGCGAGTACCGCTTCCGGGTAGCAGCGAATCCCTTCATGGGAGGTTGGCCCCCGGATGAGGTTTCGCTGGTTGTTCATGTCCTGCCGCACTTTTATCAGGAAGGTTGGTTCCACGTGCTTTGCGTGGTGGTTGTCGCCTTGCTGGCCGCGCTTGCTTATCGGTTGCGCATGAGAAGCGTGCAGCGTCGCTTCGAGACGATCCTGGCGGAACGCACGCGCATCGCACGCGATATTCATGACACCTTGATGCAGGGAGTAACGGGAATCTCGCTGCAATTGGAGGCGTCTTCGCGGCAAATGCTTTCCTCCCCTGAGAAGGCGAAACAGCAGCTTGATCGGGCCTTGGAAAAATTGGACAGCACCCTGGCCGAAGCCCGCGAATGTGTGCTGATGCTCAGGAGCCCGAAAGAGGCGCGTCCGGCGCGCGCCCAGGCATTCGAGCAGGCGCTGCGAGGCATCGCCGAGGAGGCGTTCGCTGGATTGCCCGTGCGCCTGGAATTTTCCGTGGAGGGCACGCCGCGGGACCTCCCGGCACACGCACAGACGGAGATCCTCAGGATCGCGCGGGAGGCGATCACCAACAGCGTCGTCCATGCAAAACCGCACTGTCTGCAGCTTTCGGTTGTCTTCCAGCCGGACCTCGTTCGGCTATCACTTCGGGATGACGGGCCGGGCTTCCGTCCGGACGCGATCCACGGCGATCATTTTGGAATTGTAGGCATGAAGGAGCGCGCCCGGGAAATTGGAGCACGCTTTGAGTTGCAGTCCTCGCCAGGACAGGGAACTTGCGTTTTGCTTTCAGTTCCGGTTGCGGAGTAAGCCCTATGCCATCGCCCAGAACCGCACGCATTCGGGTACTACTGGTAGACGATCATCCCATTCTGCGGGAGGGGTTGGCGGCCATTCTTGGCAGCGAACACGACATGCTGGTGGTGAGCGAGGCGGGCAGCGGCGAGGACGCCCTGGAACAGTTCCCGAACTGCCGTCCGGATGTGACTCTCATGGACTTGCGGTTGCCAGGCATGCAGGGCAGCGAGGCCATCGGCGCCATCTGCGCCGCCCACCCCGACGCCAAGGTGCTGGTGCTGAGCTCCTATGCGGGCGATGAGGACATTCATCGGGCCTTGCAAGCCGGCGCCTATGGGTATCTGTTGAAGGACATGCTGCGCAAGGAGCTAATTGACGCGGTTCGCGCGGTGCATGCCGGGAACATGTACCTGCCTGACGCGGTTCGTGAGCGCTTGAGCGAACGGCTGTTGCATGAACCGCTGACGCCGCGAGAGACCGAAATCGTTGCTCTGATTGCGCAGGGCTATTCCAATCGCGAAATTTCCCAGGAGATCGGCGCCAGTGAGGGAACGGTGCGCATCCACGTGAGCCATATCCTGGCCAAACTGGGCGTGACGGATCGCACCCAGGCAGCGCTGCAGGCGATCAAGCGAGGCATTGTTCCGCTGGCTTGACCAAGGCCCGCGGCGCCCACCGACTGGCCCTGCGCAGCAGCGCCATGAACGCAAATATGACATTCGTCATATAGATCGGTAACGCATGCACTGATAGTGTTG
>JALOKO010000184.1 GCA_025456495.1 Bryobacterales bacterium
ATGCCCAGTGCCCCACGTACAAGAAGGTGGGCGTTACAGCGGGGTTTGAAACTGCCGGCGGCGGGTTCGCTGAATACGTGCGCGTGATGGACTGGATTGTCGCCCGTGGCATGGAGCGTATTCCGGACGGCGTTCCCTATGACGTGGCCACGTTCGTGGAGCCGCTCAACACCTGCCTGAAGGCCGTCGTCGGGTGCAATCCGCAGCCCGAGGATGTGGTGCTGGTGCTGGGCCAGGGGCCCATCGGGCTGATTTTCACCATGCTGGTGCGGCGTACCGGAGCCTGCGTGGTGGCTACGGACATGATTGAAAACCGTCTGGCGCTGGCCCGCCGCTGTGGCGCCAACCTTGCCATTCGCGCCGATGCCCCGGACCTTCGCCAGCAGGTGGGCGCCCTCACGGATGGTCGCGGCGCCGACATCGTCATTGTCGCCGCCCACGCCCCCGGCATCATTGAACAGGCGGTCTCCTGCTCCCGCCCCGGCGCCCGCATCGCCCTGTTCGCCCAAACCTCCAACCAGGAGTCCATTCGGATTGGCGGCGGTGACCTTGTGGCGGGGGAGCGATCCTTAGTAGGCTATTATTCTGCCGATGTGGATCTGCAGGCGGAATCTGCCCGCCTGGTCTTTGGAGGAGAATTGCCGCTGGCGGACTTGATTTCGCACCGCTTTGCCCTGGCCGACATCCATAAGGGTATTCAGCAGGCATTGCATCCGGACGAGCAATCGCTGAAAGTGGTGGTGCAGCCGCTCACCGCGCAACCTTCATCGCTGCCGCCCGGTCCTGAGCAGCCGCAGAGGTGGGCCTAGTGAAGACCAACATGCTGGCCGGCGTATTGTACGGCCGCGAACAACTCCGCGTGGAAAGCATGCCCATTCCCCGGATTGAAGCGGGTGAGGTTCTGGTGCGCGTGCGCGCCGCCCTTACTTGTGGCACCGACGTGAAGGTCTTCCGCCGCGGGTATCACGCCCGCATGATTGTTCCCCCTGCCGTATTCGGCCATGAATTGGCTGGCGACATCGTGGAAATGGGCGATGGCGTGGAGGACTTCCAGATTGGCCAGCGCGTGATGGCCGCCAACTCCGCCCCCTGCGGTGAGTGCTTTTACTGCAAGCGGAACCTCGAAAACCTCTGCGACGACCTGCTGTTCAACAACGGGGCCTACGCCGAATTCATCCGTATCCCCGCGCGTATCGTCAAAAAGAACCTGCTGCACATCCCTGAACACGTCCAATATCAGGAAGCCGCACTTGCTGAGCCGCTGGCCTGCGTGTTGCGGGGCTGGGAGGAAACGCATGCCATGCCCGGGGATTCCGTGGTCATCATGGGGCTGGGCCCCATCGGCATGATGTTTGTCTGTATCGCGAAGTTCTTCGGAGCCCGGGTGATTGCCATCGGCCGTCGCTGGCAGCAACTGGAGCGCGCCCGCGAGATGGGCGCGGACGAGCTCATCTGCACCGAGGAGACCCCGGACATCCCGGAACGTGTCGTCGAATTGACCTCCGGCCGTGGCGCCGATGTCGTGTTCGAAGCCGTAGGCAAGCCCGAAACCTGGGAACTCGCCGTGAAGTTGTTGCGGCGTGGCGGTACGGTGAACTTCTTCGGCGGCTGCCCCAGCGACACCAAAGTGGCCCTTCCCACCGCCCTGTTGCATTATTCTGAGCTCACCTGCAAGGCCAGCTTCCACCACACCCCGGCGCTGATTCGGAAAGCGCTGGAACTCATCGCCAGTGATGCCGTGCCCGCGCGCTTCTTCATCAATCGCACGGAACCTCTCACCAACCTGCTGGAAGTGATGCGCCATCTGATGAGCCATAACGGCCACCTGAAGACCGCCATCATCCCTTAGCCAAGGGCCTCCCTCCCGTGACTGTGCGTTCTTCCCATCATGCGCGTTCTTCCCATCATGTGCGTTCTTCCCATCATGCGCGTCCCTTCCTTGCTCCCGCCCCGTTCCTGGGAGATGAGGCGTCCCAGGCGCCCTGGGACAGGGAGGAGAGCCTCCGCTACACCCGCTGGCTGGCCACCGGCCACTACGAGAACTTCCACGTCGTCAGCTTGCTGCTGCCTCGCGAACTGCACCAGGACTTCTACAACGTCTACTCCTACTGCCGCTGGAGCGACGATTTGGGCGATGAATTAGGCAACCCGGCGCGCAGCCTGAAGATGCTTGCCTGGTGGCGCGGGCTGTTGCAGGACATGTTCAACGGGCAGCCCCTCACCCATCCCGTTTTCATCGCGCTGGCCGAAACCGTGGCGCACCGTAGCCTGCCCATCCAGCCCTTCGCGCACCTGCTGGACGCCTTTGCGCAGGACCAGACTGTGACCCGTTATCCGGATTGGCCCACCCTGGAAGATTACTGCGTGCGCTCAGCGAATCCGGTGGGCCGCCTGGTGCTGATGCTGTGCGGTTACCGCGACGAAGCCCGTTTCCAACTCTCTGACTCCATCTGTACCGGTCTGCAGTTGGCGAACTTCTGGCAGGATGTGTCCGTCGATCTCGACAAAGGCCGCGTCTATCTGCCGCTGGATCTGCTGGCGCGGCACGGCTACACAGAGCAGCAGTTGCTGGACCGTCAGGACCACCCTGCCATCCGCGCCGCCCTCCGCGAGGCGGTGGACTACGCGAGGGGCTTCTTCCACCGGGGGCGTCCGTTGGTGGACACCTTGGACGCCCGCCTGGCCTTGGATATTGACCTGTTCGTGCGTGGGGGAGTCGCGATTCTCAACCAGGTGGCCGCGGCCGATTACGCCGTCCTGCGCCGCCGACCCCGCATCACCCCACCGCGCCGCGCCGCCCTCCTGCTGCAGGCGTTGGCGGCGCACCTGCCCCCGCTGTGGCGCAAGCCGCGCAACCCCTAGGACAGCCCGCGTCCGGTTCGCCCTACGTTGCCCAACCGAGACAACCCCAACGGGCTCTCCAACGGACCCGGCTATCCGGGATCCCCCGCCCCGTGCTAAGTTGAAACACAGGACCATCAGATAGGACCATCACACAGGACCATTACACAGAGGACCATGCAGCACGGATCCGGCACCTCACATTCCCTGGCGCAGTCCTATGCCCACTGCGAGACGGTGGC
The DNA here is from genome assembly GCA_025456495.1 of Bryobacterales bacterium. Lineage (GTDB taxonomy): Bacteria > Acidobacteriota > Terriglobia > Bryobacterales > Bryobacteraceae > JACTMJ01. The sequence goes on from JALOKO010000184.1 coordinate 3,084, forward strand.
CCGTACCCGGGCAAAGAACTTCTATTACGCCTTCCTGCTGCTGCCCCGCGCCAAGCGAGCGTCGATGTGCGCGGTCTACGCGTTCATGCGCTATTGCGATGATCTCAGCGACGACCTGAATGACGGTTCCGGCGCTGCCGCTCTGGCCATCCAGCAATGGGAGCAGCACCTGCGCCAGGCCTTGGACGGGGAGTCCGCGCCACACCCGGTCTGGCCCGCCTTTGTGGATACGGTGCAACGCTACGCCATCCCGCACGCGTATTTTCTCGACATGATTCAGGGCGTACGCAGCGACCTGGAGCCGCGTCGCATCCAGCGCTTCGAGGAACTCTACGAATACTGTTATCGGGTGGCCTCCGTGGTGGGTCTCACGGTCATTCATATCCTGGGCTTTCAAGGCCAGCGCGCGTTGGAATTGGCTGAAAAGTGTGGGATCGCCTTCCAACTCACCAACATTCTGCGCGATGTGCGCGAGGATGCTGAGAACGGACGCGTCTACCTGCCTGAGGAGGACCTGCTGCGCTTCGGGGTGATCGCCCAGGATCTGTGCGCCACTCAGCCAAACGACCGCTTCCGTGCCCTGATGCGCTTCCAGTCTGCCCGCGCCTGGCGTTACTACCGCGAGAGTTTTGGGCTGGTGAACCTCACCGCCCGCTCGGGGCGCGCCTGCCTGAGCGCCCTCATCGGCATCTATTCCAATCTCCTGCGCGCCATCGAACTGGCGAACTTCGACGTGCTTTCGCGCCGCATCCGTCTGTCGGCTGTTCACAAGATCTGGATCCTGATGAAGAGCCTGTTGGGTCTGCAGCGCCTGCCCGCGCCGCTTCGTGTACACGCCTGAACGGCCGCGCCCTCGCGCTGGAGCTGCCAACCTGGCTTGTCGCTCAAGCTTCCGCTCTTGCCGCCCCTAAAGCTTCCTGCCCGCCCTGCCGAATGGCTTCCTGGCGGACGCCGTGAATTCCACCGCGAATTCCACCGGGACTTCCGCCGTGGGAGGCGAATTCATGGCATTGGCTCAGACAGAGGCCCTTGCGCGTATTGAGGAAGGTTACCGGCTGCTGGACCAGGGCGAGCCGCAGCGGGCGCTGGACCGTTTTCTGGACCTGGCCGAAAGCCTCCCCGGCATTGCCGCCTCCTGGCATGGATTGGGGAACGCCTGCGCTGCTGCCGGAGATCCCGCGCGCAGTCTGGAATTCCTGGCCAAAGCCTGCAGCATTGCGCCCCAGACGGGCCTGTATTGGGGCGACTACGGCAGGCAATTGCTGCATGCCCAGCGCTTCGCCGAAGCGGCCGAAGCCTTCTCGCGCGCGCTACGCGACGACCGCGAAAACCTGCTGCTCCACATGATGTACGGGCAGGCGCTATCCGGCATGGGCCTGGAGGCTGAGGCCCTTAGCGAGTATCAATATGTACTGGAGCGGCAGCCGCAGTCAGTACCCACCCTCAATCTGGTGGGGAACGTCCTGCGCAAACTGGGTCGCCTGGAGGAGGCCGCTGAGATTTATCAGGCCTCCTTGCGAATGGAACCCCGGCGCTACGAGGTGTGGCACAATCTGGCTGTCATCCGATCCTTGCAGCAACGCTGGCCGGAAGCCACCGCTTGCGCCGCTGAGGCGGTACACCTCAATCCGCAGTTCTGGCAGGCGCAATTGGGCCTTGGCCTCACGCTGCTGCGGCAGAAGATGTACGACGATGCCGAGGCCTGCTATCTTTCCGCGCTGCAGCTTTCCAATGGCGACGCTGAAGTCTGCCTGGAACTGGGCAACCTGGCTATGGCTCGCCATCAGGGCAACCAAGCCATGCAGTGGTTTCACCGCGCCATTGAGGCGAACCCCCACCATGTTGGCGCCCTGATCAATGCCGCGGACCTGTTCCGGCTGAACGGCGGCATCACCCAGAGCCTCACCCTCGCTCGCCTGGCCCAGCAAATTGAACCGGATCATCCCAAGGCGATTGGTGTAGAGGCCATCGCCCTAAGCGAACTCGGGCGTATGCGCGAGGCGCTGGAGTGCTATCAGCGGGTGCTTTCCATTGATCCACAGGATGGCGGCGCCCAATCCAATCTGCTGTACAACCTGAACTTCCATACCGCCTTTGAGCCGCGGAAAGTGTTCGCGCTCCACCAGGCCTGGGGCAAGCTCGCTGAGGCGCACGTCAAGGATTGGGGAATTGTTTCCCACACCATCGCCAACCCGGCCAAGCGCCTCCGCGTGGGTTACGTGTCCGGCGACTTCCGCCGCCACTCGGTGATGTACTTTCTGCGCCCGCTTCTGGAAGGCCACCAACGCGACCAGTTCGAGATCTACTGCTACAGTTGTGTGGACCGTGAGGACGGCATCACGGCGCAGGTGAAGCAGATGGACGTGGTGTGGCGCGACATTGCCGCCCTCAGCCACCCGGACAGCGCCGCCCTCATCGTCCGGGACAAGATCGACATTCTAGTGGACCTTGGCGGCCATACTGGCAGCGGACGTCTGCCCGTCTTCGCTGCCAAGCCTGCCCCCATCCAATGTTCGTATCTGGGCTATCCCAACACCAGTGGGCTCACCACCATCGACTACCGCATTGTGGACCCTGTCAGTGACCCCGAGGACGGGCCCGCGACGTCCTTGCATACTGAGGCCCTTGCGCGTCTGCACCCCACCTTTTTGTGCTTCGATCCGGTGGAAGCGCAGTTGCCCGTCAGCCCGCGCCCGCCCGTTCTGGAGCAGCGCTACATCACCTTTGGCACCTTCAACAACAACAAGAAAATCGACGTGGAAACCGCCCATGCCTGGGGCCGGCTGCTGCTGGCTGTGCCCGGGTCCCGGCTGCTGCTGAAGTGCCGCTCGTACGGGGCGGAAGAGGCGCGCCGCCACGTACTGGGCATTCTGGAGCAAGCGGGTGTTTCTCCCGATCGCGTCACCCTTCTGCCCGGCGATCAGGGCTATGAGGATCACCTGCGCCAGTACGCGCGACTGGACATCGCGCTGGATACCTTTCCCTATAACGGCACCACCACCACCATGGAGGCTCTGTGGATGGGCGTCCCGGTGATCTCCCTTTCCGGCCAGACCCACGCCAGCCGCGTGGGACGCAGCATCCTCAACGCCTTGGGATGCCCCGAATGGGTGGCTGCCTCGGCGGAGGACTTCGCCCGCATTGGCGCCGCCCTGGCCACAAACCCGCCGGAGTTGCAACGGCTTCGCCTGAATCTTCGCCAGATGCTGGGCTCCAGCGCCTTGATGGATCGCGCCGGTATGGTGCAGCGTATGGAAACCTTCTACCGCCAGGCCTGGCAGGCCTGGTGCGCACGCCAGGAAATGCCGTTGCCTCCGGCCGCCTGATATTCCCCGCAGTCTTGAAAGGAAACCGATGTCAGCCCGAAGCTTCACCATCGAATCGCCCGACGCCCGCCCCGGCGCGCCACCGGGAACCGTCTCTGCTGGAGGGAACAATGCTACCCGCACGCTGGAAGCGCGCGTCCGCGAGTTCCCCTTCTGGTATCACCGCATCCCGCTCCCAGGAGGCGTGGTCACCCCGGGCTGGGCGCCCATTGACGCCGCCTCTTATCAGATTCCCGCGCGCCTGGATGGCAAGCGTGTGTTGGATGTGGGCGCCTGGGACGGCTATTGGACCTTTGAAGCGCTCCGCCGTGGCGCCCGCGAGGTGGTGGCCATCGACGATTTCTCTGACTATCTGGGTTCGCTGAAGGAAGAGGATCGCAAGGCCTGGCAGACCTTCGACCTCTGCCGCGATGCTCTCGGCTACACAGAGCCGCAATGCCAGCGACGCGAGCTTTCCATCTACGAGATCAGCCGCGAGGCGCTGGGCGAATTCGATGTCGTTTTCGCCTTCGGCCTGCTGTATCACCTGCGCTATCCGTTGCTGGCCCTGGACCTCATGAGCAAGGTCTGCACCGGTGAGTTGTATGTGGAGTCCGCCATTCTGGATGATTTCAGCCCGTATCGCGGAGGCCTGCACCATGGCTACATGGGTGGCCAGATGGTGATGGAGTTCTACCCGGATAACCAGTACGGCAACAATCACACCAACTGGTGGGCGCCCACCCTGCACTGCCTCGCCCACATGGTCCGCGCGGCGGGCTTCGATGACATTAACGGATGGAAACTGCGCGCCCAGCCGGGTTCGTTGGCGGAATGCCGTGGCTTCGTGAAAGGCGTGAAGGCGGCCAATCCTTCCCGGTAGCCCGGGGGGACGGCCGCCTTCATGGCGATTCTGTGCTGCTGGCGCTATTCCACCTGGATGGCGAACGGCATCAGCGCCTTGACACCGG